>DATGQC010000017.1:0-5217 GCA_035304425.1 Advenella sp. | reverse complement strand
CCTTGTGATTGGTGGCAAACAGCCAGCGGCGCCAGCCCGTTGGGGCGGCGTGGTGATGGTCATCATGTCCGTGATGATCAGGAGCGTGACCCACTACAGTGCTACTCATTTTTGACTCCTTGCCTGCTGCGTGCCTGGCTTGCAGATATCACAGGCGCAATATTGCGAATATAAAGTTCCGAATGTCATTTTCATTGTGCTGCCACTTTCTGCTGCTCTGCCACCCACTTGTCATAATCTTCCGGAGAAACGACGCGGACTACGATTGGCATAAATGCATGGTTCTGGCCACACAGCTCGGCGCACTGGCCGCGATAGGTGCCCACCTTGTCGGTGCGGAACCAGGCATCGCGCAGGAAGCCGGGAATGGCATCCTGTTTCACACCCAGCTCAGGTACAAAAAATGAATGAATGACGTCGTCGGCAGTAATCACGACGCGAACTTTCTTACCTGCGGGAACAACCAGTTCGTTATCCACTTCCATCAGATAAGTATTGGATTTCTCGGCGCCGCCCTCGATCTGATCGTAAGGCGTAGTCATATTGGAAATGAAATTAATGCCCTTGGCTTTACCATCCAGGTATTCGTAACCCCATTTCCACTGATAACCAACAGCCTTGACCGTGATATCGGCACTGCTGGTGTCTTTCATGGCAACAACGGTTTTGGTTGCAGGCAAAGCCATCGCGATAACAATCAGGAACGGAACCACTGTCCAGGCCACTTCCACACCCATGTGCTCATGGAATACAGAAGCCTTGAAACCCTTGGATTTGCGGTGCGCCCAGATGGAATAAAACATGACGCCAAACACACCAACGAAAATGACGGTACAAATGACCAGCATCATCATGTGCAGATTGTACATGCTCTCGGCTATTTCAGTGACACCCTTATGCAGATTGACTTGCAACAGCTTAGGACCACCTGGCATATCCTGGACCTGAGCCCATGCAGCACAGGCTGGCAGGAGCGCTCCAAGACCAAGTAAACCTTGCAACTTCTTCATGTTGACCTCATTTTTGTGCGCTGTTCCGTTTTTCGGATGAAACTGATCGGATCGCGCCTGATTATCGTAGCTGACGGCAACTGCATAAAGCGTCCCCATCATAACCCTTTGCGGTACAGGATTATACCGAAGACGCCTTAATCTGTGTCAAAGATAGTTCATTTAACCATATAAAAGCTGTAGCAAACCTGCCAGCGAACTTTTTGCGAATACAATCGTTGCATGTTTGACACGACATTGATGCAACTTTGAACCGAATCCCCGCCCTTTACGCCGCCCTGTTGCAATCCATACAGGAAGTGCCGCCGGAATATTCTTTGCCGCTGACCATTGCCGGCAAACTGGCCGGCTTTATTACGCCGCAGGCGCTCAAGGCCATTGGCCACCTGCCGCAAGTGCGCACCACCGACACCGCGGTACACCTTGCCGATCCGGGCACGCCCCGCTTTGAACTGGAACCGCTGTTGGCCGATATCGCCATTATTCTGCGTGATGCGGATCTGCTCAAAACCTGGCGGAACGAGCTGCTGACAGTATATGCCGAAGGGGAGGATCTTGCAAAAATGGAGCGCGCCGCCATGCGCCCCCTGGGCCTACTGACCCATGCAGTTCATTTGAATGCCTGGACCCCTGACCTGCAGCTCTATATAGCCAGGCGCGCCATGACCAAGGCGACGGATCCGGGTATGTGGGATACGCTGGCCGGCGGCCTTGCCAATGGTTCGGAAGACCTGGAACACGCCTTGCTGCGCGAGACCTTCGAAGAGGCCGGACTACACGAAAACGTACTGACCTGCCGTACGCCGCTGCGCACGCTATTGCGCATGCACCGTCGCCTGCCCGAAGGCTATCAGGTCGAAGACATTCTGGTCAGCGACTGCATCCTCCCACCCCATGCGACGCCCCGGAACATGGATGGCGAAGTGTCGGAGATCCGCATCGTGAGCCAGCAACAGGCTGTACAAATGATTGCCGACAGACAGATCACGCTGGAAGCCGCCCTTGTTATACTGGAAGGCATGCTGAGCCGTACATCCGAAACATTGCTCGCGCGCTTTCGCGCGCAGCCGCAAAATCAGGGAGAATCTCATGACAAGCAGCAACCCGTTTGATCGGCCCGGCCTGGGGCCTGACAGCGCCAGCAATCCCATTATGCAAAGCCTGGACATGATGAGCAAAGCCTGGCAACAGTTTGCACAGGTCCAGCAGGCAAGCAATCCGGTCTTTGCTGTGCCGCCCGCCCTGAATCCCGAAGAACTGGACAAGCGCATCCAGGAACTCAAAAGCATAGAAAGCTGGCTGACCATGAACCTGTCCATGCTCTCAGGCACCATCCAGGGACTGGAAATCCAGCGTGCCAGTATTCATACCCTGAAAACATTTGTAGACACGCTGCAAACGCAGAACCACGATCGCTCGCTGGACGACCTGTTCGGCCTGAAAAAACCGGCGCAATCGGAAGCCACAACGCCGCCCCGCCCCCCTTTCGCCGACCAGGCCGAAAGCACCGCAGCCAACAGCAGCGCTGGTTTTGCCGCAGACTCGGTCAGCCAGGCATCACAGGCGTGGTGGGACATGTTGCAGGGGCAATTTGCCCAATTGGCCCAGGTTGCAAGCCAGGCCACACAAGCCATGCACAAAGAGCCGTCGCCCGTCAAAACACCGCCCGGACCCGAACCGGATGAACCTGTCGAGCCCCAGGAGCCGGTGAAGCCGGCCACCCGAAAACGCGCGGCGGCCAGCCGGCCTGCAACCAAACGCAGCGCCACGGCACGCCGCAGTCCCTGACACTCACAATAACGGGGAAGGCACGATCACTTCCCCATTTTCCATCGCATCCCTAACCAATTTCAAACTTTACGACACCTCTCTCTATGTTAAATATCGTCATTCTCGCAGCAGGCATGGGTAAACGCATGCAGTCGGATCTACCCAAAGTATTGCATACGCTGGCTGGCAAGCCCATGCTGGCCCAGGTTATCGACAGCGCTCGACAACTGTCCCCGGATCGCATCATCGTCGTGGTCGGACATGGCGCCGACGCAGTAAAAAAAGCCTTTGCCGACCAGACCGACATCGAATACGCCCTGCAACAACCGCAGCACGGCACCGGCCACGCGGTCCAGCAGGCCCTGCCGCTGCTGGTTGGCGGCGAACAGGAATCGGATACCACCATCGTGCTGTATGGCGACGTGCCGCTGGTGCAGCCGGCTACATTAAAGCGCCTGCTGCAAGCGCGCGCCGATGGCATGGCCGTACTCACAGAAACCCTGCAGGACCCCACCGGATACGGGCGCATCGTTCGCAACGAGCGTGGCCAGGTAGAGCGGATTGTCGAGCATAAGGACGCAACCGAACAGGAGCATCAAATCTGCGAAGTCAACACCGGCATTCTGGCGGCCCCCACCGCCAAGCTCAAAGACTGGCTGGGCCGCATCAATAACGATAATGCGCAGGGCGAATATTATCTGACCGATACCATTGCACTGTCAGTCCAGGACAACGTGCCCGTCAACGCTGCCCAGCCAGATGCCAACTGGGAAACGCTGGGCGTCAACAGCCGCGTACAACAGGCACAACTGGAACGCGCCTGGCAGGCTGAGCAGGCGCAGCGTCTGCTGACCCAGGGCGTGACGCTGGCGGACCCGTCCCGCTTTGACTTGCGCGGCACGCTCGAATGCGGGCGCGATGTATTTATTGATGTCGGTTGCGTCTTTGAAGGCACGGTTACCCTGGCCGATGGCGTGCGCGTGGGGCCGCATTGCGTTTTGCGCAACGTGAGTCTGGGCGCGGGTACACAGGTAGAGGCATTTAGTCATCTGGAACAGGCCAAGGCCGACGAAAACGTCAAGATCGGCCCATACGCCAGACTGCGCCCGGGCACAGCGCTGGCCGCAGAGTCTCACGTCGGCAACTTTGTTGAACTGAAAAAAACCACGCTTGGCAAAGGCAGCAAAGCCAACCACCTGAGCTACCTGGGCGATGCCGATATCGGCGCACAGGTCAATATTGGCGCAGGCACCATTACCTGCAATTATGACGGCGTGAACAAATTCAAAACCATTATTGAAGATGGCGCGTTCATTGGTTCAGATACGCAACTGGTCGCCCCGGTCACGGTCGGCAAGGGCGCAACCCTGGGCGCAGGCACCACGCTGACCAAAAACGCGCCAGCCGACAAACTCACGCTGTCGCGCGCCCGCCAGACAACCGTGGAGAACTGGACGCGTCCGGCAAAGAAACAAGATTGATGGCATGAACCAAGCCCCGACCCGCAAATCCGACAAGTCAGCCCCGCCGGCCTCGCCCAGAAACACCACCGGCCTGCCCTCCCCGGCCCGCCAGTGGGCTGCGGGCGCGCTGCTGTGCTGCATTGGCGTCACAGTGCTGGACGCCAATATCGCCAACATCGCCCTGCCGACCATTTCGCGAGAGCTGAACGTGGGCGAGGCCGATTCCATCTGGATCGTCAACGCCTACACCATTTCTGTGATGGCCACCCTGCTACCATTGTCAGCAGTGGCCGAACGCGTAGGCTTCAAGCTCATGTTCAGGCTGGGGCTTGCGCTTTTTACCATTGCCTCCCTGCTGTGCGCGCTCTCCGGCAACCTGCACAGCCTGGTGGCCGCCCGCATGCTGCAAGGGCTGGGCGCCTCATCCATGATGTGCCTGTTCGGCGGCCTGGTGCGCCACATTTATCCGGCGCACAAGCTGGCTGCGGGAATCAGTATCAATGCCATGACGGTCGGTGTTATGTCCGTCGTAGGCCCCTCGGTAGGCGCAGCCATTTTGTCGGTCACTTCATGGCAATGGATATTCGGCTTTACCGTGCCCATCTGTCTGTTTGCCATGTATGCGGCCGGCTATCTGCCGGAGGCGGCCTCGCGCAGCAAAGGCCGCTTCGATTATCTGAGCGCCGTGCTGAATATTTTCACCTTCGCGCTGCTGCTGATCGGCCTGGATGCGATCGGCCGCAATCCCGGACGAGGCCTGCTCATGCTTGGCGTGGCCGCGGTCAGCGGCTATGTGCTGTTACGACGCTCGCTGCCGCAGGCAACGCCATTGGTGCCGGTTGATCTGTTTCGCTACCCGGTATTCAAATACGCCGTCATCGTCTCTGCGCTCACCTTTACCGCGCAGATGATATCGATGCTGGCCCTGCCGTTTTATTATCAACACAATCTGGGCATGCCGCTGCAACAGGTCG
>DATGQC010000016.1:0-3483 GCA_035304425.1 Advenella sp. | reverse complement strand
TTGAATCTGCGAACACGACTGGTCGCTATATTGTGCTGTTGCGACAGGGTCGGACCGAAGATGGTATACGGGATCTACAGCGCGTTACAGGGGCTGCCATTGTGAAAAGCGCGGCAGACCGACAATACAATTCCCTGGAATTGAACTGTGCAATTGTTTTTGACCATATCGGCGCCGCGCTGATCCGTTGCGAAATAGCGGCTGGCAACGCCATACAAATGGCCTCGCAAGAGGCGCAGAGCAATATTCTGATGGTTGAGCCCGAGCGTAGCGTGCGTGCAATTGCAATCCCTTCTCATTCGCCCGCGAACACCGCGCAAGGCGGTTCCGATCCGACGGCGACCTGGGGGGTGCGTGCCTGCGGTGCAGATCATTCGGACTATACCGGCCAGGGTATCCGTCTGGCTGTTCTGGATACCGGCATTGATTTAAAGCATCAGGACTTTGCGCAACGGCAGATCGAATCGCGCTCCTTTGTGGCCGGGGCCGACGTTCAGGATGCAAACGGTCACGGTACACATTGCGCCGGGATCGCCGCCGGGAATCTGAAGCCGGTTGCCGGTCCTCGTTATGGCGTGGCCGGACAGGCACACCTGTATATTGGCAAAGTGCTGGGCAATGACGGCAGCGGAGGCGACGGAAGCGTGCTCGATGGCATTGATTGGGCAGTTGGCGAGGGCTGCGAAATTATTTCCCTGTCGCTGGGCAGCCCGGCCAAAGAGGGAGACAGTTATTCACCCATTTTCGAAGAGGTGGCAAAGCGCGCTTTGGCTGCCGGTACATTGATCATTGCTGCAGCCGGCAATGAAAGCCAACGACCCGATTACATTGCGCCTGTCTCGCATCCGGCCAATTGTCCTTCCATTGTCGCGGTGGCTGCGATCGATGAGCATATGGCGATCGCTCCCTTTTCCAGCGGCGGCCTGCAAAATGATGGGGGGCAGGTAGACATCGCCGCGCCGGGCGTCGATGTGCTTTCATCATGGCCAAGTCCAAAAGATTACAATACTATTAGCGGAACCAGCATGGCGACGCCGTTCGTCGCCGGAGTGGCGGCATTATTTGCAGAATCCGATTCCGCAGCCAGAGGCAGCGTGTTGCGCGATCGGATCATGCAAAATGCACGCCCATTGCCATTGTCGCAGCGGGATGCAGGGCGCGGACTGGTTCAGGCGCCCCCACATCCGGCCGTAGTCAATGGACAGAGTATGGGGTCGTGAATGTGCCGATAATAATTAACCGGGAGAGGGCGATGGCACGCATTACATTGACCGTATTGGTTAAGGAAACCCACCGGAACCGCTTTTCTGTGGTGGTGGAAGATTGTCGCCGACAAGGCATGGCCGTAGAACGGGAAATGACCGCCCTGGGGCTGTTTTCGGGCAATATCGAGGCCGACAGAGTAACCGAGCTGCGTGCGGTAGAGGGTGTGGCCGCCATCGAGGCAGACAGGCCCATGCGGCCCTGCTGATCGTATCGGGTAAAGTGTGACAAGGCTGTATGTGGGGCAAGGCTGCCGGATGACGTATTCCAGCCTGACGTGAGTGAAATTTAAGTTTGTTTTTTGGATTTACTCATAGGGGCGCCTTGCTTGCGCATGAGTTGTTCTACATGTTTAGCATAGGCCTGCACGTGCCGCAGCATGCGACGTTCGGCTGTTTCAGGATCCTTCGCAGCGATGGCTTGGAGGATCTTGTCGTGGGCCTGGATGACAATTTTTCTAATGTCCAGCGGGGCCATATCTTTGATTGATGTTGCCTCTCGAATCAATTGGGCGATTGACACCGTAAAGGTATGGAGTAATTCGTTATGACTCGCTTTGGCCAGTGCACAATGCCAGTTGACATTTTCCTGCAGATAGGTAGGAACATCATTATACGCAGCGACAATTCGTTGTGATATCTGCTCAAGCTCTGCCAGATCTTCGTCGGTGCGATTGATCGCTGCAAGTCTGGCTAATGTGGGTTCCATGGCGACGCGCGCTTCAACAACGGATATGAGCGGAATGCCACTGATGCGCGCAAATACGTTGATCTGCTCCGATACCATGGCACCGGTCGGACGGGTCACCGTGGAACCGCCATAACGTCCAGAGCGAGTCCTGATAAATCCCTCAGCTTCCAGAATACGTAAACCTTCCCTGACAGAACCACGACTGAGTCCGGTCTGTTCAACAAGTTCGCGTTCAGCAGGAAGCATGGCTCCATCGGGGATGGACCCGTCCAGAATCTGCTCGCGCAACATAGAAGCCAGGATATCACAGGATTTGGGTACATCGATAAGTGAAAGCCTGGGGGACGCGGCAGAAAGGGAACGACTCATATTTACATCCATTTCGAAAATATAAATGTAATTTTATCATCAAATTTTATGTTAATTAATTGTTTGACCATTGAACAAAAAGACATTATTCTTGACAATAAAAATCCCTTGAAAAATCGTCAAACGGAGTAGACATGAGACAGTCAAAAAAGGTGATCATCACATGTGCAGTCACCGGTTCAATTCATACGCCTTCTATGTCGCAGTATTTGCCGGTAACGCCGGATCAAATAGCACACAGCGCCATAGAAGCGGTACAAGCCGGCGCAGCAATGGTCCACTTGCATGCGCGAGACCCGTCTACCGGTCAGCCTCAGCAAGACCCACAACTTTTTGCTCAGTTCCTGCCTGCAATCAAAGAACAAACAGATGCAATTATTAACATTACGACAGGTGGCGGATTGGGTATGACGCTGGAAGAACGCCTGGCGCCTGCCGTGTGGGCGCAACCTGAAGTTGCTTCGATGAATATGGGCTCCTTCAATTTCAATATTTCCGGAGCTGGTGGAAAAATCGAGCGGTTCAAATATGATTGGGAGGCGCCGTATCTGGCGATGACCAAAGATTTTATTTTGTCCAATACTTTCTCGCAGATTGAGCAAGGCGTCAGTCAACTGTCGGCGCTTGGCACTCGCTTCGAATTTGAATGCTATGACGTGGGCCATTTATATAATGTGGCGCATTTTGCAGATCGTGGGCTGATCAAACCCCCATTTTTCCTGCAGTGCATATTTGGCATTCTTGGCGGAATCGGCGCTCATCAGGAAAACCTGCTCCACATGCGGACCATTGCAGACAAACTCTTCGGTGATGATTACTACCTCTCGGTATTGGCCGCCGGAAAACATCAAATGCCGTTCGTCACCATGAGTGCACTGTTAGGTGGGAATGTGCGTGTGGGACTGGAGGACAGCTTGTATCTGGGCAAAGGAAAAATGGCTCATTCCAATGCAGAACAAGTGATAAAAATACGAACTATTCTTGAGGAATTGTCACTTGAAATCGCAAGCCCGGACGAAGCGCGACAAATGCTGCAGACCAAGGGCAAAGACAACGTTGCGTTCTGAACGTTTTCGCAATTCTACTAAGAGGAGTGACACATGGCGGGTTTGTATTTTGAACAGTTTGAATTGAAACAGGTGTTTTCCCATACTATCAGGC
>DATGQC010000015.1:0-13511 GCA_035304425.1 Advenella sp. | reverse complement strand
CCTACGAATCCATTGAGTTAGCCGCAAACTTCATTGATACAGCACCGCTGGATGAGCAGACCAAAAAAATGGTGTGCTATGAGAACGCGAAAAAATTGTTCAACCTTTGACCTATCCGGAGAAACAGATGAGCACTTTTTTGTATGGCGCCAATATCCACGCCAATGGTATCCGTCAGCATTACTTGCGGTTTGGCGGGCAACAGGCAGAGCGCACGGCACGCCCTGCGGTTGTAATCATTCCTGGCATCACCAGCCCGGCCGTGACCTGGGCCTTTGTGGGCGAGCGCTTTGGCTTGCATTATGACACCTATATCCTGGATGTACGTGGCCGCGGATTAAGCGAAACCGGCGCCACACTGGACTACAGCCTGGATGCGCAGGCCAGGGATGTAATCGAATTTGCCCGGAGTCTGGATTTGCAAGATTACATCGTTGTGGGCCATTCCATGGGCGCCCGCATCGGCGCCAGAGCAGCTGCCACGCAGCCAGCCGGCCTGAGCAGACTGGTCATGGTGGATCCGCCTGTCTCGGGTCCGGGCCGTCGGGCCTATCCGTCCAAATTGCCATGGTATGTGGATTCCATGGCGCTTGCACGCAAGGGATGCAGCGCGCAGGACATGAAACAGTTTTGCCCCACGTGGACCGAGGAACAGTTGCAACTGCGTGCGCAGTGGCTTCACACTTGTGATGAACGTGCGGTTGTGGAAAGTTTCGAAGGCTTTCATACCGATGACGTCTTTGTTGATTTCCCCAAGATCCGCGTGCCGGTGCTGTTGATGACCGCAGAGCGCGGAGAGGTGGTATTGCCCGAGGATGTCAGCGAAATAGATGGATTGATTAGCGGACTGGCGCATGTACGGGTGGAGAACGCCGGCCATATGATTCCGTGGGATAACGAAGAGGGTTTTTACAAGGCTTTCGGGCAATTTCTGGGACATCATCTGAGCCGCGTTTCGCAGGCTTGTTAGTCTCAGCAGGCCCCGGGGGGCGGCGGTGATGACCGTGCTGCTTTCCCGTCATTTTGTCGTTGCAACCATATTTGAAAAGGAGATTGTCCATGGCCGTTAGTGACTATCAACTCATCGCCGCATGGCAGCATGTACTGCGGCTATCCCGATTGGAAAAGGGGCAGGTCGTTACCATACTGACCAGCGCCAACACGCATCCCCAGACCCTGTCATGTGCCCTGATCGCCGTGCAATCGCTGGGGGCCGTCGTCAACCGGCTGGATCTGCCACCTGTCAATGCAGAGCAGTCCCTGAGCCGCGACCCCCTGGCTTATCTGGGCACCACTGCGCTAACCGGCAATCCTGCCGCCATCGCTGCGCTCAAGGCGAGCGATCTGGTGCTTGATCTGATGACCTTGCTGTTCTCGCCGGAACAGATCGATATCCTGGAGGGGGGCACGAAAATTCTGTTGGCGGTAGAGCCGCCGGAAATTCTGGTGCGCTGCCTGCCAACGGCAGAGGACCGTGAACGGGTACTGGCTGCTTCCGCCTTAATTACAGAAGCAAAGGAAATGACGGTCGTATCGGATGCGGGAACCGATCTGCGTTGCCCGTTGGGTGAGTTTCCCGCCATCAGCGAATATGGTTTTGTGGATGAGCCCGGGCGCTGGGACCATTGGCCCAGCGGCTTTTCACTGACCTGGCCAAACGAAGGCGGCGCCAACGGCACGATCGTGATCGACAGGGGAGACATTCTGCTGCCGCAAAAATCCTATGTGTCCGCGCCTATTGTGCTTACGGTAAAAAATGGCTATGCAGTAAGCATTGATGGGGGGATCGAGGCCGAGCGACTGACTGAATATATGGAAACCTTCAATGACCCCGAGGGATATGCCATTTCGCATATCGGCTGGGGTTTGCAGAAACGCGCCTATTGGTCGGTGCTTGAACTGTATGACAAAGAGCAGACCATAGGCATGGATGCCCGGGCATTCGCAGGCAATTTTCTCTTTTCCCTGGGACCTAATAATGAAGCGGGTGGTTCGCGTACGACCGCTTGTCACATCGATATTCCCCTGCGCAATTGTACTGTCTCCCTGGACGGGAAAGCGGTCGTGGTAAAGGGTAAATTGCAGGAAAATAAACATGGCAAATAAAAGCGATTCGGCAGTTTATGCTGCCCAGGGTTTTGGGGCAGAGATTCAATTGAAAGCGCCTTTTGGATTGTTGATCGTGGATCTGGTCAATGGCTTTGCCGACCCTGCCGTATTCGGTGGCGGCAATATCAGAGAGGCAATCGACAATACGGTGCCATTGCTGGCTGCAGCGCGGCAGGCAGGCTGGCCCATTGCCCATACGCGGATTGTCTATGCAGATGATGGTTCTGATCACAATGTATTCAGCGCCAAGATTCCATCTATGCTGACCCTGACAGAGCAGGCGCCAGGCAGCCAGATTGTTCCGCAATTGACGCCCCGGCATGGCGAGCTGGTGGTGCGCAAGAATGTGGCATCGGCCTTCTTCGGCACCTCCCTGGCCGCGTGGCTGACGCACCGGGGCGTACACACGCTGCTGGT
This sequence comes from Advenella sp., assembly GCA_035304425.1. Classification (GTDB taxonomy): domain Bacteria; phylum Pseudomonadota; class Gammaproteobacteria; order Burkholderiales; family Burkholderiaceae_B; genus Advenella. The sequence goes on along the minus strand of DATGQC010000015.1, from coordinate 10,985 downwards.
GGCGGGCGCGGTCACCAGCGGGTGCATCCGGGCCAGCGTCGTCGACGCCAGCCAGCTGGGTTTTGTTCCGCTGGTGATTGAAGACTGTGTCGGCGACCGCGCGCAAGGTCCGCACCAGGCCAATCTGTTCGATATGAGGCAGAAGTATGCTGCAGTCATGAAACGAGATGAAGCGCTGGCTGCGCTGGGCATTCAAGTGAGTTAACAGGCCCGGGCCGCATGCGGCGCTTCCCGGATATACGAATAAAAAAGCACGATCCTGTCGTGCTTTTTTATCTGCGCCGGCAATTGAGGGCTCAGATCGGATAGACCAGACTGTTTGCCAGGATCTCCGTATCGAAGATGGCGTGACGCTCCTTGAGTTTGAGCTGTCCGTCAACACGCACATGAGTATCATGATACGTGCCGGCAAGATGAACGGTGGATGGGCCTTCGATCAGTGTTTGCATCAACAGGAAATTGGCCTGGGATTCTATCTCGCCGGCAGCGGTTTCTTCCAGGACACGCAGATTCGAAATAAGGTGCAGCGTAAAGCGCGGCGCATACATTTGCGTACGCGATGTCGCCACGGCCCGGTCATGCATCATGTCACGGCCTTCTGCGTAGATCAGGCCCACCGGCATGCCCAACTCTGCATTCTCGCGCGAAGTGGCGCGATATAGTCCGTCTTCTGTAAAAAATTCAGGCCACAGCTCAACCTGGTTCTGGTCCAGTGCCGCGCAGTACTCCGCGTGGAAATTTTCTATTTCCGGGCGCAATGCCAATGCCCGTTCAATTGAAATATTCTGCGCCCTGTAGGCAAACGTATTCTTCATTCGCAATTTCCTCTTTTAGATATCCATGACCTTGCGGTAGTACTCATACATGGAGCGTATGGCAGCTTCGGAGATCAGCGTGTCGGACGTACCGACTTTATTGGCATCAAGCTTGATAATGCTGGTGTCCGTGGTGGAGCGGCGCACCCCTTCCTGGACAAATTTCATCGCCTCGTTGTCTTCCAGCCCCAGGAATCCGGCCGGGCCCATCAGGTTCCCCTGGCGCAGCCGGTGGCGTATGGTTTCCTCGGAATCGTCTTCGTAGCCGAACATGGTCCATTGCATGATCAGGCTGTTAGGACCGTTAGGAATAATCTGGCGCACGCCCAGGGTATTCATTTCGCGCTGTACGATCAGATTGGGCCAGATCGTCTGCATCGTCACCGACCAGGGCGAATCGAATTCCCTGATGTAATTGAGAAAGCGCTCGTCCTTGAGCCGCAGCGTGTCGACGTAGGAGCGCATTTCCTTTTTGTTCTCTTCGCTGACACTGGCATATTTGTCTTCGGACTTGGCCGAGGCCATGTAGCCGTGGCGTCCATGGACCGTATCGACCAGCATTTGTGATTTATTGCCGGCTACCAGCAGACCGAATACCACCAGGAAAGAATGCAGCAGCGTTGCGTGATAGGGGTCCTTCAGGTTCTCGTGATACATTTTCCAGTTGCATGGCAGTTCATTGCGATAGTAGCCCACCACCCGCAACGGTTTGCCAGGAAAAATGACATTGAAATCTGCCAGGATTTCCGGCGTCAGGTATTCTTCGATTGGTTCAACCTGATCTGAGTACGACGCAAAGATCACGCCATGGTGCGTGGTCACATTCAGTTTTTTCAGCCCATGGTCTGCGTTCTTGAAATCGCGCGGCATGCCGCCTTCTTTGTTGACACCGCGTTTGAACGGAATGCCCTGCAGGTCGCCTTTCAGGTTATAGGACCACTGGTGGTAAGGGCACACGAATTCGTTGGTATTGCCCTGGTTCTTTCTGCAGAATTCGGCGCCGCGGTGAGCGCAGCGATTTTCGAAGACATTGATGGAACCATCCTCTGCGCGCGAGACCACCACAGGGGTTGCGCCAACGTATGAACGTTTGAAGTCGCCCGATTTGGGAATTTCGGCCTCCAGAGCAACGAAATTCCACGTATCGCCGTGGAAAATGCGTTCCATTTCACGGTCGTAAATGGACTGGCTGGTATAGACCCAGTCGGGGATTGTATGCAGTTTGTCTTCGGGCCAGATGCACTGCTCGGCAGCAATATTCTTGGCGCCCAGTGTTTGGCCGATGACCGTTTGCGACTGAAACATGATTTTTCTCCTGAAATGATCCGGCTGCGCATCAATTACATGACGGCTGCAGCGGTCGCCTTTTTAACGAATTGCTTGATAGGGATGTCGGTGTTGCTGAAGGCCGCGGGGTCAATGGAGACTTTCTTTTCCAGAAGACCGCGCAGAGCGCGCAATTGAGCGCCGGCATTTACCGCCAGCGCGTAATGGGCAACGCTGTCCTTGATGCCGAGCAGCAGAAACTCCGGGGCGGCAGCATGTGCATTTATGTCGCCTCGCACCAGAAACTGCATGTCGGCCCCGATCGCACCCAGCATCTGGATATTGCATGACAGTTGATCTGTCCAGAACCAGGGAAAGGCCGCGGCCTTCGGCGTAATACCTAATATGGCATCTGCAGCAATACGGGCCTGTTCGTTGGCGTTCTGCCATGACTCCATGCGCACGCGTTCACCGGTTTGCCGATCGACCCGGGTGGCGCAGTCTCCTGCTGCAAACACGTTCGAAATATTGGTGCGGCCATGGCTGTCAACTTCAATGCCATGGGTTTGCGGACAAACCGCCACGCCTGCGCTGGCGGCGATGTCTGAGTTCGGGTTCATGCCGACGGCCACAATCAGATGATCAGCGTTGAGCAGACGACCGTTGTCCAGTTCCAGCGCCAGCATGCCGGTCTGCGGGCGGGTCTGGCTGGCAGCAACTTTTGCACCCAGATGAAGAGTAATGCCCGCGTGGCGGGCCCGATCCTGCAGCCATTGCGAGAAAATAAAGGGGGCATTGCGGGTCAGGAGCGCATCGGCTGCTTCTATAACATCGACCGTAGCGCCGAGCGCGCGCGCGGTGGAGGCCAGCTCCATGCCAAGAAAGCCGCCTCCCAGGATGACCACGCGTGACGCGGGACGCAAGGTCTGCCTGAGCCGGAGCGTATCGTCGGCTGTGCGAATATAGTGAACGCAGGGGCTACCGTAAGGGTAGGCCGGCAGTTGTCGGGCCTGGCCGCCGGTTGCAAATAGACAGTAATCGTAGGAAAGCTCCCGGCCGTCTTCAAGTACGGCAACGTTTCGGTCAGGATCAATCCTGCTTACTTTCTTACCCAAAATGACTTCGATCTTCCCGGCGCTGTAGAAATCCGGGGAATGAATGCAGATGCTTGATACATCGGCGCCAGGCTCGGCCAGCATCGCTTTGGACAGCGGCGGGCGCTCGTAAGCCGGATAAGGCTCCTGGCCCACCACCTTGATGCAGCCGTCAAACGCCTGGCTACGCAATTGCTGTACGGCCATGGCTGCCGCCTGTCCGTTGCCGACAATCAATATGGTTTGGTTGCTGTGTTGTTCAGGCATTGTTTACCTCTTTGGCAGGCGCTGGGTATGACGCGAATTCCGGTATGTGGCGTGCGAACGAGGTCACGGAAAGCAGACCAGCACGTGCCCGTCTTCCTGTTTAACCTCATACACCTTGATGCCGACAGTGGCAGGCGCACTCATCGCCTTGCCGGTTTTTAAACAGAATTGCGCCTGATGCAGCGGGCACTCGATACAGCCATCCTCCAGAAAACCTTCCGAGAGCAGGGCGTACTGGTGTGTACAAATGTTGTCGCTGACATAGAACTGGTCATCCAGTTTGTGCAGGGCCAGTTTGTGTCCCTCTACTTCAAAGCCGAGAGACTCTTCATTGTCCAGCTCATTTGCCTTGTCAATTTTTATCCAGGCCATTATTGTTCCTCGCGAAAATGAATGGGAAAATCCGTGTGCCCGCCAAGATTTTCAGAGGGCAGGCGCCGCCAGAATATTATTCAGTATACTGTACTAAATCATACTACAATATTTTTCCGGCAACACTAATTTCAGATGAAATTTTGCTGTTGTGTAAGCTGATGCAATTGATGTTTAAGTTTTTTGACGAAAAAATTCCATAAAAATCAAATAATTACAAGTGTGTTTTTTAATTATCAGTATTTACCCTGCTTGATCCACAAAAAAATAATCAGCATACTTGCATAAATGTTGCAGACGATTGGTAATTGAACATATTCCATTGACAGTCATTTCGTTCCAGGGGAAAAAAATGAAAAGACGCAGTTTCCTGATTAAATCTGCCGGCGTTGGTCTGGCATCGGTGGCCGCGGCGCCGGCAGTGGCCCAGACGGCAGAGAAAGTCAAATGGCGCATGTCGGCCGGCTGGCCCAAGAACCTGGACGCCATTTATGGTTCCGCCGAAAACATGTGCAAACGTATCGGTCAGCTGACCGAAGGTAAATTTCAGATTGACGTGTTCCAGACGGGCGAAATCGTGCCGTACTCCCAGAACATGGACGCGGTCTCCAATGGAACAGTGGAATGCAACCATGTGCTCAGTACCGCTTTCATAGGAAAGAACCCGGCACTGGCTTTTGATACCGGCCTGTCGTTCGGCATGAATGCGCGTCAGCATTATTCGTGGCTGCACTATGGGGGCGGCTTGGATCTTTTGCGAGAAATGTATGCCAAGTCCAATATTGTGAATTTCGCCTGTGGCAACGTTGGCGTGCAGATGGGCGGCTGGTTTCGCAAGGAAATCAAATCCCTGGCTGACTTCAAGGGCCTGAAAATGCGCATCGGCGGTATCGGCGGCATGGTACTGCTCAAGATGGGCGCTATTGCGCAGCAGATTGCGCCTGGCGATATCTACGCATCGCTGGAAAAGGGTACGATTGACGCGGCAGAATGGATTGGCCCTTACGATGACGAAAAACTCGGCCTGAATAAGGTAGCGCCATATTACTATACGCCAGGCTGGTTCGAAGGTAGCGCGGCGCTGACCAGTATGGTCAACAAGGCCGCATGGGAGAAGCTGCCCGATGCATTCAAGATCGCATTCGAGACCGCCAGCAATGAACAGTATATGGCCTGCCTGACGCATTATGATGCGCTTAATCCCAAAGCGCTGCGTGAGCTGATTGCGCAGGGAGCCAAGCTTAGCCTGTTTCCCAAGGATGTGATGGACGCGGCTTATCAGGCATCGCAAGCGCTTTGGGACGAACTGGCCGGTAAAAATGCCGATTTTGCCAAGATCTATCCGCAGTGGAAGGCATATCAGAAAGACCAGGCCGCCTGGTTCCGCGTTGCCGAAAGCCCGCTTGATAACTTTACATTCAGGCAATTGAACAAGGACCAGTAAGCAGATTGCTGGACAAGGATTAGGCAGGACTATGAACGATAGCGAAAAGACCTCGGCGACAGTGAAACCCCAGGGCGTAGGCGCGCGCCTTCGGCGCAAGGAAGACGATCGTCACTTGCAGGGCAAAGGCAATTTTATCGGCAACATGCAAATGCCAGGCTTGCAGGAGGTCGCTTTCCTACGCAGCCCCATGGCGCACGCCAGAGTGCGCAGCATCGCGGTTGACGCGCAGGCGCAGGCAAACGTGATATTGCGGGATGCCATGGATTGCACCGATATCTTTGCTCCGTCCACGCTGCCGGGATACCAGAATTCGACCACGCCACCTTTGGCCAGCGGCAAGGTGCGGCTGGTAGGCGAGGCTGTAGCCATGGCGTTCGGGCCAACCCGCGCCGATGCGGAAGATTTCACCGAAATGGTGGAAGTCGATTACGAAGCGTTGCCTGTATATGCCAATATGCGTGAGGCACGCCAGGCGCAGGACAACTTCGTTCACGAGGGCTGGAAAAGCAATCTGTTCGTGCAACTGAGCAGTGACGTAAAGTTCGAGCAATATGCGGCCCAGGCGCAGCGCACGGTCAGCCACCGTGTGAGCCTGTCTCGCCAGTGCATGCTGCCCATGGAAGGCAAGGCAGTTCTGGCGTATTGGGATCATCAGGCCGACCAGCTGGTGGTGTATTGCGGCAGCCAGATCCCGCACATGCATCGCACCGGCTTTGCACAATTCCTGGAAATGGATCAGTCTCGTATCCGGGTGATTTCTCCCGATGTGGGGGGCGCCTTTGGCTACAAATGCGTGCTCCATCCTGAAGAACTTTGCGTTGCCTGGCTGGCCAAAACGTATAAGAAACCCTTTCGATACATGGAAGACCGGCGCGAGCACCTGATCGTCGGGGCCAATACCCGGGAACACGAGTACACGCTGACCGGCCATATCGACAACACCGGGCGCCTTCTGGCGCTGGAGGCCGATATTACGGTTGATGCAGGCGCGTACTCGGTCTGGCCCTTTACTGTAGGGCTGGAAGTGGGCCAGGCCCTGGGCAATCTGCCCGGGCCTTATCGGATTCAGGGCTATCGGTGCACGACAACCGGTGTGGCGACCAACAAGCCTGGCTTCATGCCCTACCGTGGTGTTGCACGCACCGGCGTGTGCCTGGCAATCGAACAACTAATGGACGCCATCGCACGGGAAGTGGGACGCGAGCCGTGGGAGGTACGCCTGGATAATCTGGTGCGCGCCGAGGATATGCCCTATGTGAATGTCGCCAACAAGCACTACGATGGCGGCGATTATCCGGCAGGGTTGCGCCGGGCACTGGAGATGATCAACGTTCAGGATGTGCGAATGCGCCAGCAGTCTCGCAAGGCGGGGGAACCGCTGCTGGGAATTGGAGTGGCAACCTATACCGAACAGTCTGCGCATGGCACTTCGGTGTTTGCGGCGTGGGGCACCGCCGTCATCCCCGGCTTTGATCAGGCCATGGCGCGCATTTCTGCCGACGGCAGCCTGGAGCTGAGCGTTGGCGTACATTCTCACGGACAGGGTATGGAAACCAGTTTTGCCCAGATCGCGAATGAAATTCTGGGAATTGATGTGTCCAGAATCAACCTGACGCATGGCGACACCGGTCGTACCCCGTTTTCAACAGGGACGTATGCGTCCCGCTCCGCGGTGATGTCCGGCGGCGCGGTGTCCAGAGCCTGTAAAGCCCTGTTGCCGCGCCTGCTGCATATCGGCAGCCATATGCTGGGCGTAAGCATGGATGAGGTCGAACTGGTCGACGGGCAGGTGCGTCATGGTCAGCGTCATGTCACCATCGCCGATATTGCAGATGCCTGGTATATCAATCCCCAGAAGCTGCCTGCCGATGTGGATCCAAGCGGTCTGGAAATCACGGTCGGCTACAAACCCAAGGTCGATACAGGCAGTTTTACATATGCATCCTGCGCGGCGGTCATTGCGCTGGATCCAAAGACCGGTATCGTCAGTATTTTGGATTACGTGGTGGTGGAAGATTGCGGCACGATTCTGAACCCGCTGATTGTCGAAGGCCAGACGATCGGCGGCACGGCGCAGGGGATCGGCACTGCATTGTATGAAGAAATGCCCTATGACGACACCGCCCAGCCATTGGCGTCGACGCTGGCCGACTATCTGATGCCGGGCGCGCCCGAAGTGCCCACTATCCGTATTGAACATACGCAAACGCCATCGCCCAACACCGAATTCGGGGCCAAGGGGATGGGAGAAGGCGGAGCCATAGCGCCGCCCGCGGTTCTGATGTCCGCCATCAACGATGCGTTAAAGGATCAGAAAGTGGTGGTTACGCGCACCCCCATGACGCCCCGGCGCATCCTGCAGGCGATGGCCCAGGCCGATCATGCAAATGCCGATCGCGATAACGGGCGGGCGCCGGCCATGGCAGCGATCCGGGAGGTTGCATGAAGGCCGCTAAATTTGATTATGTCCGGGCCCGGACGATAGACGAGGCGCTCGCGCTGCTTGATGTGAAAGATATCAATGTCAAAGTGCTGGCAGGCAGCCAGTCGCTGGGGCCGATGCTGAATCTGCGCCTGGCGCGTCCCCAGAAATTGATCGATGTCTCTGCGGCCGCAGCATTACGCACCGTGGAGCAACAGAAAAACAGCATTCGAATCGGTGCTGCCGTGACGCATGCGGATATTGAAGACGGCACGCACGAAGCATTGCGCGGCCACATGATGCACTATGTCGCGGGCAGGATCGCTTACCGCGCGGTGCGCAACCGCGGCACCATCGGCGGCAGCCTGGCTCATGCGGATCCGGCGGCGGACTGGGTGCTGGTGTGCAATGTGCTGGATGCGCAACTGGAAATTCGCGGACGCCAGGGCCAGCGTCTGGTCCCAGCGACCCGGTATATGCAGGCAGCCTATACCACGGACCTGCAGCCCGATGAAATGATTGTGGCGGTGCATGTACCGGTGTCGTCGCCAGATGTACGCTGGGGCTACTACAAATTCGTGCGCAAGGTCGGCGAGTTTGCCGAAGCCAGTTGCGCCTGTTATTTCGACCGCGGCAACGCGCTGGCCCGGATTGTCATCGGCGCGCTCGACGGCGCGCCGCAATTGCTGCCGGATCTTTCTGTCAGCGTGGCCAGGTACGGGATGGGCGCTGTCACGCCGCAGGCGATTGACCAGGCCATTGCGCCGCATATGCAAAACAAAGACCCTGCCGAGCGGACATGGTTTCGCACCGTTGTCGAGCGCAGTCTGCGCCAGGCGCTGGGAGAACAAGGAATGACAAATGAGTGAACTCGCACTGCAAGTCAATGGCAAGCAGGTAAGCCAGGATGTGACGCCCCGCACCCATCTGGGAGATTTCCTGCGGGATAACCTGCGTCACACGGGCACCAATCTGAGTTGCGAACATGGTGTCTGCGGTTCCTGCACGGTTCTGGTCGACGACAAGCCGGTCCGGTCGTGTATTACATTTGCGGTTGCCTGTGAAGGAAAAAAGGTAACCACCATAGAAGGCTACGACGATGATGCAATCATGCGCATGCTGCGGATCGCCTTCAACGAAAATCATGCCCTGCAATGCGGATTCTGTACGCCAGGCATGCTGGCTACCAGTCGCGATATTGTGCTGCGTTTGCCCGATGCAGATCAGGAGCGGGTTCGGATTGAACTGAGCGGCAATATCTGTCGCTGCACCGGATACCAGGGCATTACGGCAGCTGTGCTATCTGTACTGACCCGGCTGAAGGAACAGCCGGATGAGCAGGTGGAACAGTTGCGTGCCCGGTTGCGGCAAAATGCGCCGCGAGCATTTCCGGTCTTTCAGGCGTTCGAATCGTTCACCGCGGCAAAGCCGGTAAACGACGCAGCGCCCCCGATGACCGAAGAACCCCTGGCAGCAAGCGGACATGGAGCCGCCAAAGAGGGCAAGGGCACGACCATTGAAGGCGGCTTCGACCTGAAACTGCCGGCCGGGCAAGTATGGGCGTTTATGACCGATCTCAAAGCGGTGGCCGGGTGCCTGCCCGGCGCGCAAATCGAGGAGCAGGAAGGCGACCGGGTCAAAGGCCGGATCGCCATCAAATTCGGCCCCATGGCCGCTGCCTTCAAGGGCAACGCCACGCTGGAGCGCAGGGACGACGATCGTGTAGCGACGCTGCGCGGCGAAGGCGTGGACTCCCTGAGCAATTCGCGCGCCAGGGGCGATGTCACGTATGCGATCGTGGAAAAAGATGATCATCAATGTCGGGTCAATGTGTCGCTTGCCTATTCATTGCAAGGGCCATTGGCGCAATTTTCGCGTTCCGGACTGGTCCGGGATTTTGTCAAGCGCATGATTGCCGATTTCGGCAGAAACGTGGAGTTCCGGCTGCTCAATCCGGATGCGGACGCCAGCGCTATGACGCAATCACATATCAGTCCGTTCAAATTAATGATGAGTGTGATATGGGAGCGCCTCAAGGGGTTGTTTGGCGCCAGAAAGTAGGGTGTACAAGACCGCCATAGCGCGCAGCGATTGCAGATCGATTGGATTTCCAGTGTTAATACATGACAGGAGCGTGCACGAATGAAAGCGTTGTTGAAAAAAACCCGCCAGGGTGTCGCGGCAATGGTGGTATGTGGCTGGCTGCCCGTTGCCGCAGCAGCCTCGACGGATTTGTCAGTGCGTCTGGACTGGACGCCCTGGGCGGTACAGGCGCCGTTTCACCTGGCGATGCAAAAAGGCTGGTTCAAGGCGGCCGGGCTCAATGTTCGAATGGAAGATGGCAACGGCTCTGTCAGCACCGTGCAGATGCTGGGCGCCGGTGATCACTTTGACGTCGGTCATGCGTCACTGGCCGCGATGATGATTGGTCGCGACAAAGGCATGCCCTTGAAAGCCATCGCGCCATTCATGACCAGCACCGACATTGGCGCGCTGGTTCCGTCCGATTCAGATATAGCAGGTCCTGCTCAGCTCAAAGGCAAAAAGGTGCTGTATACGGCTGGATCGCTTGAGGCGCCGTTCATTGATTTTTTCCTGAAGGCGGGCAAGCTGGGCCGCTCCGACGTGGACTTGCTCAGCGTAGACGCATCCGCCAAGGCGGCCACGTATGCGGTCAAACGCGCCGATGCCGTGATTTCCACTATTCCTTTTATTCTGCCCAGCGTCACGCGCCAGCGCCAGTCGCGGCCCTTGCCGTTTTCCAATTATGGCCTGGACATGGTCAGCTTTGGTTTGTTCACCAATGAGAAAAAGCTGGAAGAAAAGAAAGAAGCCATTGGCAAGTTCGCCAGTATTGTCGCTTACGGCTGGCAATATATTATGCAGGGGCATGAGGCCGAGGCGGTTGACGCCATTGTTGCCCAGCGTCCGCAGGCTCGTCTGGACAAGCGTATCCTTGCCCAACAGCTTGATGCGCTCAAGCCCTACTTTCCGAAAAACAGGGCGCAGCAGATTGGCGTGATAGAGCCCGATGATTTTAAGAAATCAGTCAGTACACTGCATAAGGTGGGATCCATACGGTACAAGCTGGACCCGACTGAATATTACGTGACGGGCCTGGTCCAACCCATGGCAAAAGTGGTTCCGGAGGGTGCCAAATGAATGCGGCGGGCGTGCGTGCGCAGCGGATATCCAAACAGTATGGGGGCACCAATCAGACGCAGGCGCTGCTTGATGTCAGCGTCTCCATCCAGCCCGGTCAATTTGTCAGTATCCTGGGGCCGAGCGGCTGCGGCAAGACC
>DATGQC010000014.1:0-8615 GCA_035304425.1 Advenella sp. | reverse complement strand
CTCGCAACGCGCGTCAATAATTTCACTCATCACAAAGCTGGTCGTACGTATGAAACAACCGCCCTATGTCAGTGTCGCAGCCGCCTTCAGCAAGGGGATCGCCACGCAAATGCGTCCCTCTATGCTGTTTGCCATCATATTGCCGTTTGTGATCGCTCTGATTACAGCGGTGATATTATTGGTGTTCGCCTGGAGCCCCCTGGATAACTGGCTGGACAATACCGCCATGCACTGGGGCTGGTTCCAGTCGGTATCAACGCGACTGTCTGGCTGGGGGTTTGCCACCATGAGCGACTGGCTCACCGGCGTACTGAGCTTTGTGGCCCTGCTCGCCGTCAGCGGCATTGCAGGACTGGCGGCCGCAGCCATTCTGGTGATGCCGATGGCATTGAAAGTCATCGGCGACGGCAGTTATCCGGATGTACAGAAAAAAGGCGAGAACGCCACAGTCACCAGCCTGGCCAATACGGTCAAGGTGAGTACGATTTTCGTGATTGGCTGGCTGATTACCCTGCCGCTCTGGCTTATTCCCTTTGCCGGGATCGCACTTTCGTTATTCTGGGGGGCATATGCGTTCTCGCACATGACGCGGCTGGACGCCATTGTTGAACACGCGACCCTTGAAGAGCGGGTCTACGTGCTGCGTCATTACAGTCGTGGTTTCTGGCTGATCGGGCTGATCTGTGCGGCCATTGCCCTGGTCCCGTTTGCCGGCTTTATCATGCCCGTATTTTCAATCCTGGTGTGCACCCATTATGGATTGATGGCGCTCAAAGCGGTGCGGGCACATCGGTCGGCCGCGCCGCTAGAGAACGGCGCTATCCCGGCAAAACGCCTGCCCTGACAGCGCCGCGCACTCAGGAGTCGAACGCGCCGGCCTGCTGCAGCACAGACTTGAGCTCGCCGCTTTCATACATTTCGCTTACGATATCCGAACCACCAATGAATTCGCCCTTGACATACAACTGGGGAATGGTGGGCCAGTTGGAAAACTGCTTGATGCCTTCGCGCACTTCCTGGTCGTCCAGTACATTGACGGTAACCAGTTTTTTCACACCGGATTCACGCAGAATCTGGATGGCCTTGCCAGAGAAACCGCATTGCGGAAACTGAGCCGTCCCTTTCATGAACAACACAACCGGGTGTTCTGTAACGGTCTCTCGGATAAAATTCTGTACTTCGCTCATTGTATTCACCTGTGTCAGCATTGAAAGAAACCAGTTCCATCATCTGGCCATCTCTCAAAATAGTTTAACGCTAAATCGTAAAGCACCCGCCGGAAATGCGCTCAATACCCGATAAATCATTGCGGGATTCAATATTCTTGAAGCCTACCTTAGCCAGCATATAGCGAACGTGCTCTGCCTGGTCCCATCCGTGCTCGATCCACATCCAGCCACCGTTGACCAGATAAGCCCGGGCCCCGGCAATAATGCGCCGGATGGCCGCAAACCCATCGGAATAATCGGTCAGCGCCATGGGCGGCTCAAAACGCAGATCGCCCTGCTGCAAATGGGGATCATGTCTTCGTATATAGGGCGGGTTGGACACGATCAAGTCGAAGGCCTGTTGTGGAATGCCATCAAACCAGTCGCTTTCCAGAAAACGCACGTGCGTGGTTCGGTGTTTTTGCGCATTGCGCCGCGCCAGCGCCAGGGCATCGGGGCTTTTATCTGTAGCCAGCACCAGCGCGCCAGGGCAAAACCGGGCAATGGATACCGCAATCACACCGGTGCCGGTGCCCAGATCCAGCACATTGGCCCGGGGGTGTTCGCGTACATAATCGATCGCGGTCTCCACCAGCAGCTCGGTTTCCGGGCGCGGGATGAGCGCCGCGGCAGAAGTCTCAAACGTCAGGCCCATGAATTCACGCTCGCCCATGATATAAGCCATGGGCTCGCCGCTTGCGCGGCGTTCGATCAGGGCGCGGATCTGTACAACCTGTTCATTGCTCAGGGGATCACGGTCGTGTGCAATCATCCAGGAACGCGACACGCCCAGCGTGCGACCAATCAGCATCCGGGTCTCAAGTGGCGGCAGGCCACTGGTTCGCGTCAAAGATTCAATCGTGATGGCCAGCGCCATTCCTGCTCCTTCTACTACTGCCGGTATCGCACCGGCCCATTGGTGTATTCGATATTCAATGCAGCATGCTGCTTACAGCGAGTCATCAGCCAGGGCAGCCAGCAGCTCGGCCTGCCGTTCGGCAATGAGCGCCCCCGTCAGTTCGTCCAGCGAGCCTTCCATGATTTGTGCCAGTTTATACAAAGTCAGGTTGATTCGGTGATCCGTGACCCGCCCCTGGGGATAATTGTAAGTGCGGATCCGCTCCGAACGATCGCCCGTTCCCACCAGACTCTTGCGTTCGGCCGCCTCTTTCTGCTGCTGTTTCTGGCGTTCAATATCGTTGATACGGGCAGCCAGCACACTCATGGCGCGCGCTTTGTTCTTGTGCTGTGAACGGTCATCCTGGCACTCGGCCACAATACCGGTAGGAATATGCGTGATGCGTACCGCAGAGTCGGTTTTATTGATATGCTGGCCGCCCGCGCCGCTGGCCCGGAAGGTATCAATACGCAGATCGGCCGGGTTCAGCGCCACCTCCGAGATTTCATCGGCCTCGGGCAAAACGGCAACCGTGCAGGCCGAGGTATGCACCCGGCCCTGCGATTCCGTTTCGGGTACCCGCTGCACACGGTGCGCGCCGGACTCGTACTTCAACCGTCCGTACACGCCATCGCCGTCAACCCGCGCAATAATTTCGCGATACCCGCCCATTTCCGATTCGTTCTCTGAAATCACTTCTACTTTCCAGCCTTTTTGCTCGGCATAACGACTGTACATGCGAAACAGATCGCCACTGAAAATGGCGCTTTCGTCACCGCCGGTGCCGGCGCGCACTTCAAGAAAAACACTGCGGCCATCATCCGGATCCCGCGGCAGCAATTGCACTTGCAATTGCTCTTGCAACGCTTCCAGACGCGCTTTGGACAACTTCAGCTCTTCTTCAGCCATCTCCCGCAGTTCCGGATCCGACGACATTTCCAGCGCTGCCTGCACATCGGCCTCGGTCGACTCGTAGCTGCGAAACAGCGCGACGACCGGATCAATTTCCGCGCGTTCGCGCGACAGCTTGCGAAAGCGGTCCATATCGCTGGCGGTATCGGGTTCGGCAAGCAGGGCATCCACCTCGATCAGGCGATGCGAAATTTGCTCCAGACGGGAGCGCATTGATGGTTTCATAACGAATGTGGGAAGAAAAACGGCGTGTTCAGGAAAAAGGCGGCGCCAGCCTGGCGCCGCCAGCAGTATGAGCGGGCCAGAGCAGCGCTAATGACTGGAATCCTGGTACGGAAAGAGACGGGGCAGCATATCCATGAGCGCAGCGCGATCATCGCCCTGGCTGCGGTTGAGCGCGACCATGGGGGCGTGCAGGTACTTCTGGGTCAGACTGCGGGCAAACTGTTCAAGCACCAGATCTGCATTTTCGCCCTTTGCCAGCAGGCGGCGGGCACGATCCAATTCAGACTGCACCATCGCGTCGGCGCCCTGATTCAGGTTGCGAATAACCGGCACGACTGCGCGCGAGTCCATCCAGTGCATGAAATTCTGGACGCGGCTGTCAATAATAGCTTCTGCCTGGACCACGGCGGCCTGGCGCGAATCACTGGCCATTTGCACGTAACGGCCCAGATCATCGACCGAGTACAGATAGACGTCATCCAATTGCGAGACTTCGGGTTCGATATCGCGCGGTACAGCCAGGTCAATCATGACCATGGGCATATGACGACGCGCCTTAGACGCTTTTTGCACCAGCCCAAGACCCAATATGGGCAGGGAACTGGCCGTACAGGACACGACAATGTCAAATTCCGCCAAACGCTCGGGCAGGTCTGCCAGCTTCATCGTCTTGCCATCGAACTGGGACGCAAGCGATTCGGCACGCTCGCGCGTGCGGTTGGCCACGACCATACAGGACGGTTTTTGCGCAGCGAAATGGGTCGAGCACAGTTCGATCATTTCACCGGCGCCAATAAACAACACCCGGGTTTTGGACAGATCGCCAAACACCCGCTGGGCCAGCCGGACCGACGCCGCAGCCATGGATACCGATTGAGCGCCGATGGCCGTTTGCGTACGCACTTCCTTGGCCACTGAAAAGGTTTTCTGGAACAGCTGATGCAGCAAGGTCCCCAGGGACCCGGCATCGCTGGCCGCGCGCACGGCAGTTTTCATTTGCCCCAGAATCTGCGGTTCACCCAGAACCATGGAGTCGAGCCCGCTGGCAACACGAAAGGCATGGCGCACCGCCAGATCCTTGTTGTACTGGTACAAATGCGGTCGCAGCTCGTTGGCTTCAAGTGAATTGAAGTCGGCCAGCCATGAGGGGATGTGCTCAGCCACTTCGGGCTGGGCTGCACAGTAGATTTCGGTGCGATTACAGGTAGACAGAATCGTGGCTTCCTGCACCCTGGCGCCAAATGCCGAGCGCAAACCGTCAAGCGCCGGCCGCAGCAGCTGTTCGGGCATGGAAACCCGTTCGCGCACTGACACCGGCGCCGAATGATGATTCAAACCGAAGGTAAGAACGTCAAGTGACATGGCCGTAATATCTTGAATTTTCTTTTATGATCTGGTATTAGTCTAATTATAGACCTTCCGGCGACGCTTTTTAAATATTTATGTCACGAAGGCAGCAAAATATATACACAAGCCAAAAACTAGTGTATTATTTCGTTCTTTGTTGGCCAGGTAGCTCAGTCGGTAGAGCAGAGGATTGAAAATCCTTGTGTCGGCAGTTCGATTCTGCCCCAGGCCACCATCAAGATCAAGCACTTACGCCAGCCGTTATCGGTTGGCGTTTTTGTTTTTGACCCCTGTGTTGTGGGCAATTTACGCTGTTCGCCAGAAAACAGCAACTCATATCGGCTTTTCTGCATATACCGGCGTTTGCGTTCGCCTGCGTTTTGCCTGCCGCCCTGAAAAA
This sequence comes from Advenella sp., assembly GCA_035304425.1. Lineage (GTDB taxonomy): Bacteria > Pseudomonadota > Gammaproteobacteria > Burkholderiales > Burkholderiaceae_B > Advenella. Next base: position 3,625 of record DATGQC010000014.1, on the reverse strand, counting down.
TAAAAAGTCATTACAAGGGCGGCAAACGCTTGAAGAACGTGATTTAATAGCGAAATAAACGTGAAACAATAGACGGAACACGATTGATATCGCAAGAGTTATCGAATATAAATCATCGCGTCAGCCCTGTTCTCCTGCTTAACGAGGGCACAAGCTGCTGCCACGCAAAAACTGCTGTCACGCAACCTATTGCCAGCGAGACAGACAGCGTCTTTACTCATGATTTGGCGTCACGCTGCAAATCCCCCCCGCCTCGACAATCCGTGGCCGGGCATATGCGGCGGCTAAACCGCGATCCAGACAGCATTGGAATCGCGATCAGCTCTGGAAAATTATGATTTTAAGCAAATAAATATTCATACATGATTTTCTGAATACAAGCTGCCCGCACCATACCTGCCTGCGCCAAAAATATGGGAAGATAGATCGTTATCTGCTGCGCCATTACAAAAATTAAATTAACTCTGCCTGCCTTATTATGGACTCTTCATCACAACAAGCCTTTATAAAAAAGGCGGCCACGCTGATCAGTGAAGCCGACGGGCTGCTTATTACTGCCGGCGCTGGTATGGGAGTAGATTCAGGCCTGCCCGATTTTCGCGGCGCCGAAGGCTTTTGGCAACACTACCCGGCACTGCGCGCGTCCGGCATATGTTTTGAGGATATCGCCTCTCCCGTTTACTTCCCCGATCATCCGGCGCTTGCCTGGGGTTTTTACGGGCACCGCCTGGCCCTGTATCGCCAGACAACGCCTCACGCAGGGTTTCAGGTTCTGCGGCAAATTGCGTCACACATGCCAAATAATGCATTTGTGTTTACCAGCAATGTTGACGGCCAGTTCCAGAAAGCAGGCTTTGCACCGGAACAAATCGTCGAATGCCACGGCTCGATCCACTATCTGCAATGCATTGAAATCTGCGAACAGGATATCTGGCCGGCCGACAACTTTGAGCCACAAGTAGATATGCAACAATGCCTGTTGCTGAATCCGCCGCCGCGCTGCCCGCACTGCGGCTCACTGGCGCGGCCCAACATCATGATGTTCAACGATTGGCATTGGGTGGATAGCCGTAGCCGCCAGCAGCATATGTTCCTGCAGGCGTGGTTGAAAAAAACCAGGCGCCCCGTCATTATCGAGCTGGGGGCCGGCACTGCCATCGCCACTGTGCGCTACTTTGGCGAGCGCCAGAAGGCGCCCATCATTCGCATCAATATGCACGAAGCAAATATAAAGAAAACAGCAAAGAACGTTTCGCTGGCCATGGGCGCGCAACAGGCGTTAAGCCAGATCCAGAGCGCGCTGGATGACATGGGATATTTCGACAAGACGCAGTCCTGATCAGGCGCCGGCGCATTGCCGCAGCGTCTTGCTGCATGCGATGGGCAAGCACGCGCCGCCCGCCCTGCCTGCCACCTTTGGGGCGTGACTTGCAACGCTACCTGAGTTACATTCAACGTTATCGATATGCATTTGAAGCACCCTGCTCTGCGTCCATCCTGGGCCATTACCGGAGGCCAATGTCATGCCATATCCTGTTCCACCGCTATACCGTGTTACGTGCCGACAAAGCCTGTTGCTGTTGCTGCTTACCGGTTTGGCTGCCGCCGCGTTCAACGCCACTGCTGAAGCACAGCCGCCGCTGGCACTGGCCGCCGCGAACTTCGCCTTTAAAGACACATCGGGTGAGGTAAAAGACCAGACGGCAGAACATGCCCGGCGCTTACAGGCATTGAACCAGGCAGTTCGCCACGGTCTGGCGCAGAACAGCAAAATAAAGACCGTGCCGCTAGCCTGTCAAAATGACAAATGCAATGCAGCGGAACCCGGTCTTGAAGTGCTGGCAGACGACGCAAAAAAGGCTGGCGCCAGCCATCTGCTTTTTGGTGAAGTACATAAAATGAGCACGCTGGTAGGCTGGATCAAATATGCCATGGTAGATCTGAATCAAAACACCTCGGTGTGCGAACGCACGCTATCCTATCGCGGCGATAACGATCAGGCGTGGCAGCACGCGGCAAAATTTGCTGTACGTGATATTGAGAACAACTGTCTTTAACGACAGCAGGACAGGCTTCAGCGCGGGCCAGCCTCAATGAGATACATTCCAGTGAATGTTGCCCTCTGAGCAATGGGCGCGTCCTTCTGAGCAGCGAACGCTGTTCTATAGGAACTACTTGATTGTTCGCTGAAAGTCCTTGACCTGGATATTGTTATCAAGCGAGGCATCAACCGCGATATCAAAGACCACACGGTCGGCCCGATGCCAGGCAGTGAACCACTCCAGCGGCAACCCATGCTGGTCGTAATAACACGCCTGCAATTGCAACAGGGCATCACTTTTTTTCACTTTAAGATAAGTGGCCAGCATCTTGTCGCTGGGGACGGTCTGGATCTGGTTGCGGCCCTGTTGCGGCTCACGGTTAAAGCGCTCACTTAACCGGCGATGCAGCGATTGATTTATCAGATCTTCGCTGCTCAGGGACGCAAACTCTTTGGGCAGCCAGGTTTTCACATACGAAATTGGCTCATCGTCAATATACCGCACGCGCTCCAGCAGCAGGCCGTCAATGTCGCCGTAGAACGCCGCGACCTCTGCAGGAAAGGCGGCCTGTTCCAGTCGGATCACCGACGTCTGCAGCCGCGTTCCCTCGCGTTCCAGCTGAGCGTGCAGGCTGAGCGAATTTTGCAGATTGCGTCTGTGTTTCATACGGGGAGCGACCACCGAAGAGCGGCCAGCCTGCTTCAGGATATATCCGTCATCGACCAGCAGCGCCAACGCCTGGCGCACGACGCTGCGCGCCACATTAAAGTGTCCGCACAGCGCATTTTCGCTTGGAATCGGGCTGCCCGGCGGCAGCCGGTTTTCAGAGATAGCGGTTTTCAGGCTATCGGCAACCTGCCGGTACAGCGCCCCTTTACCTTTGTTTTTTACATCAATTTTTTTCAGATAAAGCACGATATCCCCGCCTAAATAAAACTATACCCCTTCTGATTTCGAAGCCGCTTCCCATACAGAAGACCAGCCCAGGGAAAGGCTGGCGGCTCGCTCGGCAGCCAGGATCAGGCTTTCTTCACGGGCAATATTCTGACCGGCAATATCAAACGCGGTGCCATGGTCCACAGAAACGCGTACGACCGGCAAGCCAACGGTGATATTTACACCGTCATCGCCATATACTGCCTTAAACGGCGCATGACCCTGATCGTGATAACACGCGACCAGAAACTTCCATTTGCCTCGCACAGCCTGTGGCCACAGCGCATCCGCCGGAATAGGTCCAACAGCATTGATACCCGCCGCTTTGGCCCGTTCGATGGCAGGCGTTAATATAGCACTGTCTTCCGTGCCAAAGATGTTGTTCTCACCGGCATGCGGATTCAGGCCAGACACGGCAATGGGCTCGTCCTGACGGTTAAGGGCTTTGGAAAACGCGTGAACCAGCTGCAAAATGTCGTCCATACGCTTGGGGTTCACATCGTCGATGGCCTGGCGTAGGGACACATGCGTGGTTGCATGAAATACATACAGATCGCCGGCGGAGAGCACCAGAGAGTAATTCTTCACGCCGAATTCATGGGCCAGCAGCTCGGTATGACCGGGCCACTTATGGCCCCCCAGGTGCA
>DATGQC010000013.1:0-7478 GCA_035304425.1 Advenella sp. | reverse complement strand
AGACTGAATGCCGGGCCGGCGGCAAAAATCAACATGCGCTGCCAGGGCGATTTTTCACTCATGGCTCCCCTATCCGATCGCGCCATGGCGCCTGCCTCGGGTTCGGCCAGGGGTTTTACGTAACCGCCCAATGGCAACGCCGAAATGACCCAGTCCGTACCGCGGGCATCGCGCCGGCTCAACAGCACTTTGCCAAAGCCAAGCGAAAACCGCTCAACATGAACACCGCATAAACGTGCGGCCAGATAGTGCCCCAGTTCGTGAAAAACCACGACGATACTGATCGTGACAATAAAAAAAATAATACTGGAAAGCATAATAATCAGACCGAAGCAGGTAAAAACGTCCTGGCGCGCTCACGCACCCGGAGGTCAAGCTGGAAAACATCATCGATGTGCCCGACGGCGCTGGCCTGGCCGCTTTGCCAGTCCAGCGCCCGATCAATCACCTGGGCAATCTGGGTGAAACGCAATCGGCCCTGCAAAAACTGCGCCACGGCGATCTCATTTGCGGCGTTCAGGGCAATGCACTCGGCCTGGCCGGCCCGCAAGGCATCAAAGGCCAGCTTCAGACAGGGAAACCGTGCAAAATCGGGCAGTGAGAAATTCAGTTGCTGCAGCTTGCGCAGATCAAAGGCGGGCGTATTGCTTTCGATTCGCTCTGGATACCCCATGACATAGGAAATCGGAATACGCATATCGGTGTTGCCCAGTTGCGCCAGTAGCGAGCCGTCGATAAATTCGACCATGGAGTGCACCGTACTCTCGGGATGGATGACCACGTCGATTTTGTCGGGCGCCAGGCCGAACAGAAAATGCGCTTCGATCACTTCCAGACCCTTATTGAGCATCGTTGCCGAATCCACGGAGATCTTTTGCCCCATGCTCCAGTTCGGATGGCGGCAGGCCTGTTCAGGCGTTACCTGATCCAGCTCGCTGATGGCTGTGTCCCGAAACGGCCCGCCCGAGGCAGTCAGAATCAGACGCTGTATTTGCTGCTGTTCTCTGCCATTCTGCAGGCACTGGAAAATGGCATTGTGTTCGCTATCGACGGGCAACAATTGCGCGTTATGGGTTTGCACTGTGTGCATAAATAACGAACCGGCAGCGACAAGCGCCTCTTTGTTCGCCAGCAGGATACGCTTGCCTGCCTGCGCCGCTTCGAACGCCGAGGCCAGGCCGGCAATGCCGACAATCGCCGCCACCACGCATTCCGTCTCCGGATCTCTGGCGGTTTCGCACAAACCCCGCTCGCCCAGCCTGATCTCTGGCAGCGCCTGGTCGGCAGGCCAGTATTCGCGGAAGGCATCAACGGCGTTGACATCGGGTACAACAACCACTTGGGCGGAAAACTCAAACGCCAGCTGTGCCAGTTTTTGCATGCGCCGCTGGGCGCTGAGCGCATACACATTGAATCGATCAGGATGTCGGCGCACAATATCCAGGGTACTGTCGCCAATCGAGCCGGTTGCGCCGAAAATCGTAATATTCTGCATGGACTTTCTTTTCCGGAAAAGTGTTTGGGCGCGAGCGCCGTTAATAAAAATGCCGGATCAACATCCATAACGCGAGGACCAGCGGGGTAACCGAGACAATTGAATCAAACCGGTCCCAGACTCCACCATGTCCTGGCAAAAGTTTGCTTGAATCCTTGATGCCGGCGCGGCGCTTGATCAGGGATTCATACAAATCGCCAATCATGGAATACGTTGCCAGCACGGCCCCGACCAATAGCACCAGAGGCACGGGAAAATACTTGTGCATATAACCAGCAAAACTGCCATCAATATACAGGGTGGCAAGCATCCAGAGGATCGCTGCCATCAGGCCACAGATCGCGCCCGAGCGGGTTTTACCTGGACTGATGGCCGGCGCCAGCCTGGCGCCGCCAAAGTGCTTGCCGCCAAAATAGGCAAACGTATCCGCACACCAGATGACACCCAGGAACGAGAAGATAAACCAGACGCCGTGCTGCTGGTGCAGCATCGCCAGGGCGAGCGCACTGCCACCGACAACGACGACACCGGCCAGGCTGCTGAGCAGGCTGAATGGCGACCGCTGCGTATCGGCCCGGCTTAGAATCAATGGCGCCACGACTGTCCAGAACAACACCCCCAGGGTGGCGGCAGCAACGGCGATCGGCTGGATCCAGCCAGCCCACGGCATAGTGGCCGACGCGACGCCGGCGCCGTTCACGGCAACATCGTCAAAGCCTGCGGCCGCAGTCCAACCCGCTGCAATGAGGTACACAACGGCAATCATCCATGCAGCTTTTGCCGATGCGGTCAGACGCAGCCATTCCCACAACGCTATGGCGCTTGCCAGGGCAACAAACAGGCGAAAGCAGACTGGCGGAAAAAAAACACTGACCAGCAGCAAAACAATCAACAGAACGACCGCAGTAATGATGCGCTGCAATAACATGCGCCCTCCTTCAGGCGGACGGGGAATCATCCGAAATTTGCGCGCTGGTTCGGCCGAATCGGCGTTCACGCCCACGATACCACTCGATGGCCCGATCCATATCCCTGGCGCCGAAATCAGGCCAGTAACAGTCGGTAAAATATAATTCGGTATAGGCAAGCTGCCAGACAAGAAAATTGGAAATGCGGCTCTCGCCGCCTGTGCGAATGAACAGATCGGGTTCGGGAGCCCAGTTCATGCACAGGTACTCGCTGAGCATCTGTTCTGACACCTGCGCTGGATCCTGAGCCAATTCCGGATGCGCCTGCAACATTTTACGAAATGCCTGCAGGATATCCCAGCGCCCACCGTAGTTGGCCGCGATGGTCAGGGTCAGGCCACGATTGCCGCTGGTAGTGGCCTCGGCATCCCGGATCAGTTTCTGCAGATAGGGCTCGAATGGCGACAGATCACCCACCACGCGCAGCCGGACATTATTGCTGTTCAGGCGCGAGACTTCCTTTTCCAGCGCCTGCACAAAAAGCTTCATCAGCAATGAAACCTCTTCCTGCGGTCTGCGCCAGTTTTCGGAACTGAATGCAAACAGGGTCAGATAATCAATGCCGTTGGCGCCGCAATATTCCACAACCCGTCGCACTGCCTGCACGCCCTTGGCATGGCCCGCTGTTCGCGGCATGAACCGGCGCGTCGCCCAGCGTCCGTTTCCGTCCATGATAATTGCAATATGCCTGGGGATGTTGCCGGTCTCTGGAACGCAGAGTGTGGAACTTGGATTCATGAGTTGATCTATTCAGTTAAAAACAATGCCGTCGGAAAGGTGCCGGCACGATCAAACCGTCATGATTTCGGCTTCTTTCTGTGCAACGACTTTGTCGATTTCAGCGACAAAGCGGTCCGTCATTTTCTGGATCACATCCTGAGCGCGACGATCGTCATCTTCAGAAATTTCCTTGTCTTTGAGCAATTTCTTGAAGCCGTCATTGGCATCGCGACGCAGATTGCGCACCGCAACCTTGGCATCTTCCCCTTCGCTCTTGACGACTTTGGCCAGGTCGCGGCGACGCTCTTCGGTCAGTGCCGGCATGGGCACGCGGATCGTCTCGCCCATGCCTACCGGGTTAAGACCCAGATCGGACTCGCGAATCGCCTTTTCGATTGGGCCGGCCATCTGTTTTTCCCAGGGCTGGACGCTTAGTGTGCGCGCATCGACCACATTGACTGCAGCAACCTGGCTGACCGGCACCGCAGAGCCGTAATAGTCCACGTTAACCTGATCCAGAATGCCAGCGTGCGCCCGGCCCGTACGGATTTTGGACAGGTTTGTTTTCAGGGTGTCCAGTGATTTGTTCATGCGGCTCTCGGCCGACTTCTGCAATTCGGAGATACTCATTTCTTTCCTTTATACGTGTACAAGCGTGCCTTCATCTTCACCGCAAACTGCGCGAGCCAGCGCGCCCGGTTTGTTGATAGAGAACACCTTGATGGGCAGTTTCTGGTCGCGACACAGGGCAAATGCCGTGGCGTCCATGATTTCCAGGCGGCGCGTGATCACCTCGTCGAAACTGATGCGGGAATAACGTGTGGCGGTAGGGTCCTTGTTCGGGTCGGCTGAATATACACCGTCGACCTTGGTCGCTTTTAGCACGATCTCTGCGCCTATTTCTGCACCGCGCAACGCGGCCGCCGTGTCGGTCGTGAAAAAAGGATTGCCGGTACCGGCCGCAAAGATGACGACTTTTTTCTCTTCCAGATAGCGCAACGCCTTGGGACGAATATAAGGCTCGATGACCTGGTCAATATTCAAGGCTGACTGCACCCGGGTGACCACGCCGTGCCCCTTGAGCGCGTCCTGCAGCGCCAGCGCATTCATTACCGTAGCCATCATGCCCATGTAGTCGGCGGTGGCGCGATCCATTCCCTGGGCACCGGGCGCCACGCCCCGGAAAATGTTGCCGCCGCCGATCACAATGGCCAGCTCCACGCCCATGCGGGAAACTTCAGCGATTTCACCGGTCATGCGATTGATGGTACTGCGGTTGATGCCATAGGCGTCGTCGCCCATTAACGCTTCACCCGAAAGTTTTAAAAGCACACGCTTGTATTTGCTGCTCATGGCCGAACTACCTTTGAAAATTGACACGCTATTGTAACCACTCTGGCTATGACATTTACGGAATTCAAAAAGAATCCCCTTAAAAGGGGATTCTTTGGACTGACAACCCGTAAGTGATCAGGTGGTCTGTATTGGACGACTGTTTTATTGACGGTTACGCCAGCGGCCCAGCCACAAAACGCAACCGTAATAATGAGAAATTAGTTACCGGCAGCTGCAGCAGCGACTTCCGCTGCAAAGTCGGTTGTTTTCTTCTCAATGCCTTCGCCAACAACAAACAGAGAGAAGCGATTGATGCCGCCTTTTTTCTCTTTGAGCATTTGTTCAACGCTTTGTTTGTCGTTTTTAACGAATGGCTGGTTCATCAATGTCACTTCCTTGAGGAATTTAGCGACAGAACCTTCGACCATTTTGGCAACGATTTCGGCAGGCTTGCCAGATTCGGCTGCTTTCTGCTCGGCAACAGAACGCTCGGCATCGATATCGGCCTGGGCAACACCGGATGCATCCAGCGCTTTAGGCTTGGTCGCAGCAACGTGCATGGCCAGGTCTTTACCCACTTCGGCATCACCCTTATAGTCAACCAGAACGCCGATACGGCCGCCGTGAACATAGCTGGCCAGTTGATCTTCGGTCTCGAAACGAGTGAAGCGGCGAATGGCCATATTTTCACCCACTTTGCCGACCAGCGCGGCGCGCGTGGTTTCAACCGTACCCTCGCCCATTGGCAAGTCGGCCAGCGCCGCAACATCGGCAGGGTTCTTTTCCGCAATCAGTTGAGCAACGCTATTGACGAAATTGATGAAATCTTCGTTTTTTGCAACAAAGTCCGTTTCGCAATTGACTTCAACAACAGCGCCGGTTTTTGCTTCAGGGGCAATATACAGACCAATCAGGCCTTCGGCAGTGACGCGTGATGCTGCTTTGCTGGCTTTGCTACCCAGTTTGACACGCAGAATTTCTTCTGCACGCGCCATATCGCCCTCTGCTTCGGAGAGGGCTTTTTTGCATTCCATCATGGGGGCGTCGGTTTTTTCCCGTAACTCTTTGACCATTGAGGCGGTAATCTCAGCCATGATAACTCCAGTTAAATTATTAAACGATCCTGCGAGGGGCAGGAAAGAGAAGCGACCCGGAACAGGCCCGTGCCACTCGAAACGGTGACAATAGCAGGCGCGGATGACATGTTAGCGGCAAACCGCGCTGCGAGTATTGACGAGTTTGACGAATGCGCCCAAGAACAACGGGCGCATTGTGTAGTAAAACTTAGTTGTTTTCTGGCACTTCTTCGACGAACTCTTCCTCACCTTCAACGATGGTTTCAACCACGCCGTTCAGGTTCTGCTCACGGCCTTCCAGAACTGCGTCGGAAATGCCTTTTGCGTACAGCGCGATCGCTTTGGCAGAGTCATCGTTACCCGGGATGACGTACTCGACACCGTCGGGAGAATGGTTGGTATCGACTACGGCGATAACGGGGATACCCAGCGTACGGGCTTCCTGGATGGCAATCTTGTGATAGCCGACGTCGATAACAAACAGCGCGTCAGGCAACGTGTTCATATCCTTGATGCCGCCGATGGATTTGTTCAGCTTGTCCATTTCGCGGTCGAACATGAGGCCTTCTTTCTTGCTCATGCGCTCTTTGCTGCCGTCGGCCACAGCCGCTTCCATGTCCTTGAGGCGCTTGATAGACGTTTTGACCGTTTTGAAGTTGGTCATCATGCCGCCCAGCCAGCGGCTGTCTACGAAGGGCATGCCGCAACGTGCCGCTTCTTCGGCAATGATTTCACGCGCAGCGCGTTTTGTTCCCACGAAAAGGATGTTGCCGCCACGAGAAGCAATTTGGCGCGCGAATTTCTGGGCTTCCAGAAAGTGAGCAACGGTCTTTTCCAGGTTGACAATGTGAATTTTGTTACGATGACCGAAAATGTACTGAGACATTTTTGGATTCCAGTAACGGGTTTGGTGGCCAAAGTGCACACCAGCTTCAAGCATTTCACGCATTAATGACATGATTTATAACTCCAAAGGGTTAAGTTCCAGCACCGTCTTGATATTGATTTTGTTGTATATAATCAACACCCTAGGAAAAACGGCGCGCTATTAAAATAAAAAACAGACTTTACTGATACGTTCCAGCACTTCTTTCCCGCTGCCCCTGTCGCTCGCCCCTGCTACTGGCAAGTAGCACCGCTGGCAAGCGACGACCCCGGCAAAACGACTTGGCAAACCCGAAGACACCCCGCCATCATGGTCTTGGACCACACCGGACAGCCCCTTGGCACTCATAGTGGCGCCAACACAGCGTCAAGGCAAGCCGGCCCTTTATGATCGGGCCCTTTACAACCCGGTCCATTACAACTCGGCCCCTTATAATCTTTCTTTATAAGCATCCTAAAAACAGGCTACTTTTACCAAAGACAGGCTACTTTTACCAAAGATTCGCCAAACAATTCCGGGAAAGCCTATAATTCTACTATTATTTCACTCATTTACTCAAGCAGTTATGGCCACACTCACAAATCAGCAGGACATCAATGCCATGCGGGCAGCCTGCGAAGACGCCGCCCGGGTCCTTGATCATATCGCTCCGCAGATTAAACCGGGCATCACCACCGGTCAAATTAACCAAATCTGTCACGACTTCATGACAGAGCTGGGTGTCGAATCGGCCACTATCGGCTATCAACCGCCAGGCTACCCCCCCTTTACCGGCGCAGTGTGCACTTCGGTCAATCATGTCATTTGTCATGGCATCCCGGGGGACAAAAAGCTCAAGTCGGGCGATGTGCTCAATATTGATGTCACCATTATCAAGGATGGATGGTTCGGCGATACCAGCCGCATGTTCTACGTGGGCGCCCCGTCCATTCTGGCCCGGCGCCTGACTGAGATTACCTACGACTGCATGTGGCTGGGCATTGAACATGTTCGCCCGG
>DATGQC010000012.1:0-6793 GCA_035304425.1 Advenella sp. | reverse complement strand
AAAAGAGGGAAAGACTGATTTTAGACGAATATTGCAGCCTGCCGGGGGTTTGCGGCAACGGGCGCGCAATGATGATTGCACCGTCCGGCCGGGCGCGGACATGCGGCAGGAGCCTGCTTCCCGGCAGCGGCCTTACGCAGCGGGGCATTGATCAGACAAGGGCCGCCTGTTAAGACAGCACACGGAAGACAGCACACGGAAGACAGCACACGGGCATTGGCCGGCGCCGGCCTCCGGCGCGAGGGTCAGAGCATGCCGGCCTGATAGGCCACCACGCCGCCAATGGCGCACACCAGCAGCGCCCACATGGGGTTGGCTTCGGTGACATAGACGAAGACCAGCGTGCCCAGGACCATGCCCCAGGTGAGCACGTCAAAGGCCGAGTACAGCGAAAGCTCAATGCCGCTTGCAATAATCAGCCCGATGGCGACCGGCACCACGGCGTCCTGCACCAGCTTGTATTCACGCCGATGGGTAAAGTGGCTGATGACGCGACCAATGGCAAATGCCAGCAGCGAGGCCGGCAACACCATGGCAATGGTGGCCACCAGCAGTCCTGCGATGCCGGCCACGTGCCAGCCGATGATGCTTGCAATAAGCACATTGGGGCCGGGCGCAGATTGCGCGACGGCAAACAGATGGGTAAAGGTGTCGGAGTTCATCCATTGATGAATATCGACCACTGCATGGCGGATTTCCGGGATGGCCGCGTTGGCCCCGCCGATGGCGATCAGGGAAATGCGGCTGAAGGTCAGAAACAGCTCAAGCAGCACGGTCATGGCTGGTGTCCCTGGCGGCGGGCAATAATGAAGTTGGCCACGATGGCCAGCGGCATCATGACGCCGACCACCTGCAACAGGGAAAACTTCAGCAGTACCACAAGCGCAATCGTTACAACGCCGGTCACAATGTGATGCACCCGCAGGTCGATCTTGCTGGCCATTTTCAGGCCGGTGCCGATCACCATGCCGGCGGCGGCGCAGGCCGAGCCCTGCAGCGCGGCGTTGAAATAGGGGTTCTGGTCCAGGAACTGGTACAGGATCGCCAGCACGATCAGGACCACCATCGGCAGCACAAGCAGCCCGGCTACCGCGACCGCAGAACCCTTGATGCCGTGATAGCGATCGCCCAGCATGACGGCCACATTAACCGTATTGGCGCCGGGCAGGACCTTGCCGATACCCAGCAGCGTTGCATAGTCTTTTTCGCTTAGCCAGCGCTGCTCGCGCACAATCACGTGGCGGGCAATAGGCCCGACGCCGCCAAATCCCAGCAGCCCGATTTTGGCAAAACCGCGAAACAGTGCGGGCAGCGTAGCAACGGCAGGGGCGGGGGCAGGCAGGGGGGCGATCGAAGGGGACTGGACCATAAAATCGGGAACCAATAATTCAAGTCTTATATAAGACTTGAATTGTACTCCCAATATGACAAATGTCCCGTGAAAATTTGCCTGCGCGCGACCTTGTTCTCGTGTCGTGCCGTGGTGCACGTCAATGTGCGGTACCGCTGCTGACGCCCCTTCGCGTTGTTGCTGGTCGGATCGCAGCGGGCGATGGCGTGCTGTCTTGCGGCTCGTTGGGCAAGCAGCTACACAGCGTATTGGCTGCGCGTGGCCGGTGGCAGCCCGCAAGATGCGCTATGTTTTTTGCCCAAGCAACGTCATCCAGCCATTGCGCAAGGCAGGCAGCAGAGAGAGCGCGGCCAGGGCCGCCATGATCAGCCCGACATTGCGGAACATGTCTGCATAGCCGACCATGGCGACCCAGTACTGGCTGACGAATGGCGAGATGAACTGACCGATAAAGATAGAGGTGGCCGCCATGCCGGCAATCCGGCCCCGCAGCGCGGGCGCAGAGTGGGAGATGGCGGTGGACATGACATTTGGCATAGCGATGCCCAGGCCGGCGCCCAGGATGGCGTTGGCCAGCACCAGCCCTTCAAAGCGTGATGCCGCGGAAAGCAGGGCAAAGCCTGTCGCCATCAGGCTGAAGCCCAGCAGGAAAATAAGCGTCGTATCCAGACGGCGCTTGAGCCAGCCAAAGCACAATGCAGCCATGCCGCCGGCCAGATTGAAGGCGCCCAGCACCAGGCCAAAGCCACTGGTGTTATAAATATTTAACGCCTGCATATGGAACTGCAATTGCGAGGGGACGGTATAAAAGGAGACATTGATCAGGAAAGCCAGCAGGCATACCGTGCCCACAACCAGCCAGTTCACCGGCGCGTCGCCGAGTCTTGTCGCGGCTTGCCGCGTATGCGGGCGGTGTGGTTCTGTGAGGCAAAGCGTGACGGCGGGAATCAATATCAGTGCGGCGCCGTAAATTACAAATGGCATACGCCAGTGCAGTTCAGCCAGCAGGCCACCGGACATCACAAAGACCACGCCGCCCAGTTGTACAAAGGCCTGCTGCAAGCCCAGGTATTTTTCCCGTTCCGCGCCGGTGAAATAATCGCCGATCAGCGCGGTATTCAGGGTAATGATGGCGCCGATGGCGATCCCCAGGACAGCACGTCCCGCCAGCAGGGCGATGAGGCTGTCGGCGATCAGGCCCGAGGCCCCCGAGACGCCGTACAATGCAATAGCCATGACCAGCAGTCCTTTGCGCCCGAATCGGTCGGCCAGCATCCCCGCCAGTGGCGCCGACAGGGCGACAAACAGTGAGGGCAGGGTGAGTACCATGCGACTGAGCAGGCCGATATGCTCGCTGTCGGCAAAACGGGTTTCAATGGCAGGGAGCGATGGGGCAATGATAATGCCCGCCATTATGGTCAGCGTCGCCACCAGAAGCAACACCAGCCTGCGTGCGGCGAGCCGGCGAGCGCTAAGTACCGGCGTGGTTGCGTGCGCCAGAGGCGCGCGGACGGCGCAAGCCGCCGGCGGCTTGCCGGCGTGGCGGACCGTGGCCTGGTTGCCCGCGACATCGCCGCCCGGCACCAGCGGTTTATGATCTGGTTGCCGGGAGGGGGGTGTTGGCGGTGTATCGGTGGTCATGGCTACCTTGGTTGATAAAGAATGGTGACATCAAATATTGACATCAATTATTGACATCATAAAACCTGAACTTAACTTGATGTCAAGCCTGCATGTCTCGCAGGTTTTGCGGGTGCGGTGGCAGATCGGTGATACTAAAGGGTATAAAGGTAAAGGGGTACAAGGGTGAAGGCGTAAAGCCAAAGGAATAAGGCCAGGGTATAAAAAGGAATAGGGTTAGGGTATAAGATAAGTGCCCATTATCCCGGCAGGCGCCGCTGGCAAGACAAATGTCATTATTTACAGATGTAATATCATTACGATGAAAGATATCCGAAACCTTGATCTTAACCTGCTCAAAGCCCTGGATGCGTTGCTGGATCACAGAAACGTGACCCGGGCGGCAGCCCGCCTGGGCGTGACGCAACCGGCGATGAGCGGCATGCTGACCCGGTTACGCGACACGTTTGACGATCCGTTATTTGTGCGGGCCCAGCGCGGCATTGAACCGACCGAGCGGGCACAGTCCCTGGCCATCCCGCTTAAGCAGGTGCTGGGCGAAGTGGGGGCGTTGCTGCAGCCGCCGGTATTTGATCCGGCTACCGCGACCCAGCACTTTAGCATTGCCTCTACCGACTATGCATTGCGCGCCATCGCGCTGCCGTTTGTTGCCCGGCTCAAGCAGCTGGCGCCCAATATCAGGGTGGCGCTGGTGCTATTGAACCATACCCAGATGCTGACTCAACTGGAGCGCGGTGTGATTGATCTGGCGCTGGTTTCGCCGGAATATACCTGTCCGGATCTGCATGCGCGCAAGCTGTTTGATGAACATTACGTTTGTGTTTTGCGCCAGAATCATCCCGTTATCAAACGCCAGCAGGATCTGACGCTGGAGCGGTTTTGTGAACTGGATCATGCACTGGTTTCTTTTACCGGGGCAGGCTTTCGCGGCAGCACAGACGAGGCGCTGGAAAAACTGGGTAAAACGCGCCGGGTCACGGTGTCTGTCAAGAGCTTCCTGATCGTGCCCGATTTATTGCGGGCCAGCGATATGGTGTCGATGCTGCCCAGTCGGCTGGTGAGCGATCTGTCCGGGCTGGCGGTGTTCGAGCCACCCATTGCCATTACCGGTTTTACCAACATGGCGGCCTGGCACGAGCGCACGCATCGTGACCCGGCGCAGCGCTGGCTGCGGCAGTTGCTGTTTGATATTTGCTTTGAGGGCCCTGCGCATGGTAAGGCGGCGCACGCCGATTAGACCGACGCGTCAGGCGCAATGCCCTGACGCTGACGCTGTTTTATTTGGCAGAGTGCATACATAGAAAGGCGGTGTTTACGCAGGCCTGCATAGTATGCAGGCCTTATATTTATATCGCAGGTCTTATTATAGTTAAGCCGGCCTGAGCAAACACCCGCTTAGGCGGCTGCGCCGCGGTAGCGTTCCAGCCAGTGCGCATACGGTGCCGGCAATACCCAGGTAGGACGGGGCTGATTCAGCGTTTTGGCCAGAGTCAGGGGGTAATGGGGGTCGGTCAGATGGGCCCGACCGATCATCACCAGATCCAGTTGTTCCTCTTCAACCACGCGGTTGGCAACTTGCGGATCATCAATGCCCCAGGCCGAGGCCACCGGCAGACCGGCTTCGTTGCGTATGCGTTGCGCGATGGGAGCCAGGAAGGCCGGCGTTGCCCATGGAATCTGTGTATCGGGAATCACAAAGTTGGCGCTCACATTCAGCAGGTCCAGCCCGCCTTTGCGCATATTGCGGGTCAGTTCGATTGACTCGGCCACCGTTTCTTCATCACGACCGTCATATTCGATCACGCCGAAACGCGCGGTCAATGGCAGATTTTCGGGCCAGGCATTGCGTACTGCGGCCAGTGTTTCCAGCAGAAACCGGCTGCGACCGGCCAGATCGCCGCCGTACTGGTCGTCCCGTTGGTTGCTATGAGCAGAGAAAAAGCTTTGCGCCAGGTAACCATGGGCAAAGTGCAATTCCAGCCATTCGAAGCCGGCGTCACGGGCGCGTTTTGCCGCCGCGGCAAAATCGGCCTTGACGCGTTCGATGTCTTGCTGCGTCATGGCCCTGGGCACTTTGGGCAGGTTCTCGCCATAGGCAATCGCAGACGGCGCAATGGTTTGCCAGCCGCGCGGGTCGTCGCCGGAGATATGGTCGTCGCCATCCCACGGGCGATTGGCGCTGGCCTTGCGACCTGCATGCGCGATCTGGATGCCCGGCACTGCGCCGGCAGCTTTGATGGATGCGGCGATGCGCGCCAGTCCTGCTACATGTTCATCACTCCATAATCCCAGGCAGTCCGGCGTGATGCGGCCTTCGGGCGAGACGGCCGTGGCTTCGACAATCACCAGGCCGGCGCCGCCACGGGCCAGGCTGGCGTAGTGGATCTGGTGCCAGTCATTGGTAAAGCCGTCCTGGGCGCTGTACTGGCACATGGGCGGAACCGCAATGCGATTGCGCAGGGTCACGTCTTTGAGGCTGAAGGGGGAAAACAGATTGGTCATATGAGTACTCTTGAAATTGGTATGCGTAAACCGGTAAGGGTCAGGGTGGATCAATATTCTTCTTGGGGCGCAGCGCGCCAGGCGGGCCGTTCATGCCGCGCCCTGCCCCAAATGCCAGGCCGCTGCGGCCGACAGTGCGGGACATCGCAGGCAGCGCCACGGCTACGCCGGCATTGTGTTTTGAGAGGACGACAGCCCGCCCGCCGGGCCGACTCGCATGTGATTGCTTTTTTGCCCGGGTATGGCAAATTATGGTGCCATGCATCAAATAATTCAAATGCTATATTTTTATCTTGATTATCATTTGAAATGATATCAGCCGGGACGCCGGGGGGCGGGGCAGCGGCCAGCGCGTTGATCTTTCGCTATGACGCCCGCAGATTAAATGCCGGTTCGCAGCCGGCGATCCAGTGCAAAGGCGCCGCTGCCGCGTACGGATATATAAAGGGCAAGGCATGCCATGAGTACGGGGTACTCGATGCCGCGATCGATCCACGGCCAGGTCGGGCCCAGCACATAGCAGATCGCCAGCATTTGCACCACAATGGCCAGGGCAACGGGGCGGGCCCACAAGCCAAGCGCGAGCATGAGCGCACCACCTGTTTCAAGCAGCATGACCAGAAAAGCCAGTTGGGGGGCAAAGGGCAGGCCCATGACATTCTGGATGAGATTGATCGAGCCGGCCATGGGGTCGGCCATGGAGCCATGGGAGATGCCCAGGGCCTTGGGTAAACCGTGAGTGAGCAGGATAATGCCGAAGGCAAAGCGCAGCAAGGCATACAGGACAGGCTCGGCGCGTGCATACATCGTATCCGACGCGGGGATCAACTGGCGCGGAGCGTGTGCCGTCGCGTTGTGGATACTGGCCGTGATTTCGTTTTTGCTGTGGTCCATTTACGTTTCTCCGTGAAGCGAATGAGCGGTACGGTGCTGACCATGCTGTTGCAGCGAGTGAGCCAGAAATGCGGCAGTCGCACCCAGTGCGGTTGCCAGCGTCAGCGTCCCGAAGGTTCCCATGGAGGGGGGCTGGTGCAAGGCAAAGTAAGCCACCAGCCCGAGAAAAACGGCGGGCAGGTTATTGACGACAGGCGCCTTGACCAGCAATAGCGCAATGATGGTGATGGCAAACACCACCGCGCTCATTGCGTAGCTGCCCAGGTAGGGTGCAAGTGCCGCCATGGCATGCGCTGCGCCAATGCCCAGCACAATTCCGATCAGGACACACGCCAGATTGATGATTCCCTGGCGCAGGCTCAGTCCGCGTGTAAAAAACGAGATCCAGCCGACAAACATGGCCCA
>DATGQC010000011.1:0-9064 GCA_035304425.1 Advenella sp. | reverse complement strand
TGGCCTGATTCTTGTCTCCGCCGGCGCCGGAGGACACGCCGGCGCGCTGAGCCCCTTTGCATTGCTCAATGAAGTACGGGCGTTCTATGACGGCCCGCTGGTTTTGGCCGGCGCGATCACCAACGGCCGTTCTATCCTGTCGGCACAGGTGATGGGCGCCGATTATGTCTATATGGGATCGCGCTTTATCGCCACCCGCGAGTCCGCCGCCGTGCCCGCCTATAAGGCCGCCATCGTCTCTGCAAGCGCGTCGGACATTGTCTACACCCCCTATTTCTCGGGAATCTCCGCCAATTACCTGAAACCCAGCATCATCGCCAGCGGCCTGGATCCGGACAATCTGCCCGCCACGTCGGCTCGTCCGGGCCAGGGCCGCAGCAAACGCTGGAAAGACATCTGGGGTTGCGGCCAGGGGGTCGGCGATATCAGCGATGTTCCGCCCATTGGCGAGCTGGTCGACCGGCTCTCCCACGAATACGCTCAGACACGCGCGCTCTGGAAGACCCGGCTGCAATCCTGATACACACTGATCATGTGCAAGCATGCACGCAAGGACAAAAAATGAATAGTCTACGTTCACTCTTCGTACCAGCCGGCATTGCAGTCGTCGGCGCGTCGGAAAAGGTCAATAAAATCCGCGGACGCTTGCTAAAGCTCCTGATCGATGGCGGTTACCAGGGAAAAATCTATCCCGTCAACCCCAGCAGCGAAGTGATCCAGGGCTTGCCGGCTTACCCCAATGTGACTGCGCTACCGCAAGTCCCGGACCTCGCGCTGGTTGCGGTGCCGGCCGGACAGGTCATGCAGGTGCTGGAAGAATGCGCTGCGATTGGCGTCAAGGCTGCCGCCGTCTTCAGCGCCGGCGCGGCATCGGACCCTGTCGGTTCGCGCCTGCAGGACAAGGTCGCCGAGTTTTCACAGCGCACCGGCATGCGGGTGCTCGGGCCCAACGCCGAAGGGTTCATTGATACGATCAGCGGCGTCATAGCCACATTCAGCCCCACCATGCAAATGAGTCCGCCCGTCAAGCCACAAGGCGCCAGACAGGGATATGTGAGCATTGTTTCGCAGTCGGGCGCCATGGCGTTTGCCCTGTACAGCCGGGCTTGCGCTCAGTATTTGCCAATAGGCCATCTGGTTTCGACTGGAAACGAAGCAGACGTCGAATGTGCCGAGGTCATTGATTACCTGATTGATGAAGGCTCGTCCAAAGCCATTCTGCTGTTCCTGGAGGGCTTCAAAAATCCGGCAAGATTTGTCGAAGTAGCGCAGAAAGCCGCCAGCGCAGGTATCCCCATTATTGTAGCCAAAGTGGGGAAATCAACGGCCGGGCAGCGGGCCACCGTCTCCCATACCGCGCATCTGGCCGGTTCCGACATGGCTTATGATGCCATTTTCTCCCGCTATGGCGTGATACGCGTGGACGATCCAGAGGAAATGATCGCCCTGGGCTCGGTGGTGAGCACAGGCGCGATGCCAAAAGGCAAGCGGGTAGCCATCATTACCACGTCGGGCGGTGCCGGGGGCTGGGCTGCCGATATTTGTGAAGAAGCAGGGCTTAGCGTTCCCGAACTGCATCCTGATTTCAAGACCCATTTGCGCAGCATTATTCCGGACTATGGCTCAGCCGAGAACCCGGTAGATGTAACCGCCTCGGTCGTGGAGGATGGGGGGGTCACGTTGCTGGCCATCCTGAAGGAAGTCGCCAGTATCGAAGGCATCGACATCGCCCTGGTTATTGTGTCGCTGGTTTCTCCTGAACGCCTTGGCCAAATCGAAACACCGCTGACCACGTTGCTGTCTGGCAGCACGCGGCCCATGCTGTTTCACTCGCCCGGCACCCCCCATGAAAGCGCCAGTCGCATCCTGATGCAAGCCGGTAGCGCACAGCTTAATCTACCCGTCTTCGCCCGTGCCATGCAAAAGCTGGCGGACTACAGCCACTTCGTGGCGCGTGATCGGCACCGGTCGTCCGAGCCGAAGCGCCCTGGCGCCGCCAATCCATATCATACCGACCTGCTTGCAGACACGGACGCCCTGCTGGATGCCTATGCCATACCCCGCCCCGCCGAAAAAGTGGTGACGTCGGCCAGCGAGGCCGTCGCGCAGGCGCGACGCATCGGCTACCCCGTCGCATTGAAGGTGATTTCAGAACAGGTACCGCACAAAACAGAAGCGGGCGCGCTGGCGCTATCGCTTTCTGCAGACGAGCAGGTTGCGCAGGCGTTTGAGCAAGTGATTGCCAACGCCCGCAACTTTGCCGGCGATCCGTCGATCGACACCGTGCTTGTGCAAAAGATGATGCCGCCAGGCAGGGAACTGATGGTGGGAGGCATCATGGATCCGGATTTCGGACCGATGGTCATGTTGGGGTTCGGTGGGATCTATGTTGAGATACTGCGCGATGTTACCCTGGCGCCCGCACCGCTGAACCTGCAGGACGCCCATGCCATGATTGACCAGTTAAAAGGCAGCAGCCTGTTGCGCGGCGCGCGCGGAGAAGCGGCATCTGACCTGAACGCGCTGGCAAACTTGTTGGTGGCGACATCGCGACTATTGCTGGATGCAGCACAAGACATCGACGAACTGGATTTCAATCCGGTCATTGTGTATCCCGAAGGTCAGGGTGTAGCGGTTGTCGACAGTCTGATCGTCCGGAAAAGCGCAGCGGCAGGCGTATTGCCGCCTGTCTCTGATGAGCAGACCACGATTGCCGCGGGAGGCTGAAAATGGCAGATATTGAATGGACTCAGGAAGGCGCGATTGCGAGAATAAAAATCAACCGACCCGAGAGGAAAAACGCGCTTGGCGGCGATATGCGCATCCAGTTGGCCGACTACTTTGACCGCGCGAGCGCCGATAAATCGGTACGCGCGGTCATGCTCGAGGGCGAAGGGGATTGTTTTTGTGCGGGTGCTGATGTATCTGGCATGGGACATCTCAATATTGTGGATTCACGAGCCCGCCTGCAGGCGCATACCCATCTGATGATCAAAAAACTGTATTCAATCGAGAAGCCGGTCATTGCCGTGGTTCGCGGCCCTGCTGTCGGCATGGGGTTGTCTATCGTCCTGGCCTGCGACCTGGCGATTGCCAGCGACACGGCTCGGTTCTCCTGCATTTTCGCGCGCCGCGGGCTTGCGCCCGATACCGGCGCAGCCTTCCTGCTTAGCCGCGTCATTGGACACGCCAAGGCCAAAGAACTGATTTTTACCACGCGATTCTTCTCGGCAGCCGAAGCCCGGGAACTGCAGATTATCAACGACGTGGTGCCCGACCATCAGCTTGAACAGCACGCCCTTGGGTATGCCGCCCGGTTGGCAAAGCAACCCACCTTTGCGCTGGGCATGGCCAAAAAGATGCTGCAGTTTTCTTTGTCGCCCAGCTTCGATCAGTTTCTGGAATACGAAGCGATGGTTCAACCCCTGATTCACTGCACCAGCGATTATCAGGAAGGCATTGCTTCATTCAGAGAGAAGCGCGAAGCCCATTTCACAGGGCAGTAAAATAGGCCTGGTGGCGGCCGCTGACCTGACCGCCACCGTTTTGCACTCGTGATATCTGCGCTTGGGCGCCGCGCTTTTTTTCCGTGCAAGATTCCTGCACCGCAATGAATGCGTTCTTTTAAGCGTCGCGCAAACGGACCACCGCGTCCACGGCAACAACGCCGTCCTGTCGGACAAACAGCGGGTTTATTTCTGCTTCGGTCACCGGCTGAGCGTCGATCAACGCCAGTCTGGACACGGCAACAATAGCGCGAGCCAGCGCGTTGCAGTCGCCTTCGGGCAACTGGCGATAGCCACGAATCAATTGCGTGTGTTTCACTTCATGGATCATCTGCCAGGCCACTTGCTCGGTCACCGGCGCCAGGCGCAGGGAGAAATCCGGCTTCAATTCAGCAGTAATGCCGCCGGCGCCGAGCATCACGGTCGGCCCGACCAGCGGGTCGTGCCGATAGCCCAGCATCAGTTCTATCAGCCGGCCTTCCATTTTCTGCACCATATAGCCGTCAATCGCCGCTTGCGGGCAATGCGCTTTAACTTGACCGACCATTGTATCCAACGCGGCAGCCAGCGATTGGTCGGAGTCAATACCCACTTTTACGCCGCCGGCTTCCGTTTTATGCAGAATGTCCCGTGAAACAACCTTCAGGACGACCGGATAGTCCATTGCATGACCCGGCGCATGCGGTTGCACCATGGCGGAGGCAACCACCTCGATGCCCAGCGCGCCAAAGACCGACATGGCCTCCGGTTCGCTCAGGTTGCCGCTTGCCGGGCAGCCATCAGGCAGTGTCACAGGCAGCTGTGGCGCAGTCTGACACTGCCCGTGCGGTACAAAAAATGCCGCCAAGGCATCGGCGCATGACTCCGGCGTACGAAAAGCCGCAATTCCGCTCTTTTGCAGCAACTGCAAGGATGCCTGAGCATCGGGCGACAGAAAGGCAACCAGCGGCTTCTTGTTGCCGTGCTCCGTCTGCACCGCATTCAATATGGGTTGCACCACATATTGCGGATGAAATTGTGCCGAGGAACCGGCAATGCATAGCACCGCGTCGCACCAGTCGGTCTGCAGAATCTCGGTCAATAGATCCTGGTACTGTTCACTGCTGGCCGCCAGAGTCAGGTCGATGACCGGCGTCTGACGAATCGCCAGCCCCCGCGAGGCCATATGCGAAACAAAGTGCGCCGGCGGCGCAACCGCCACAAATCCGTGCAGCCCCAGGTTATCGACGACAGTCGCAGCGCCCCCGCCGGTGGTGGTAATAACGGCGACACGCGTCGGTGTATCGTGCCAGGTCTGCGGCCGCAGATGGGCGTAGCGTCCCGCCAGGGGGGCGATCTCAAAAAGCGTTTCCAGCATATTAACGCGTATGACGCTATGCGCCCGGAAATAGGCATCCATAGCGGCATCATTGCCGGCAATGGCTCCGGTGTGCGACTGCGACAGGGCATCTCCCTGCTCCGAACGTCCCAGCTTATATGCGATCACCGGCTTGCCGGCAATGCGCGCCCGTTCCAGAGCGCGACTTAAAGCGTGCACATCCCGCAACGTTTCCAGGAACAGCAGGATCACACGGGTCGCATCATCGTCCACCATGGCATCCAGTATTTCGCCGACGGAAATATCGCTTTCGTTGCCAACCGACACCAGGTGCGAGAAACCAAAACCGCGCGCTGCGGCGCGCGACATGAGCGAGCCCATCATGGAACCGCTTTGCGAAATAATGCCGATATCGCCGGCGTTCAGATTGTCCATCTCGAAGGCGGCATTAACTGAAATGATGGCGCCACTATTGACATTGGCCAGACCAATACTATTGGGCCCCAGCACTCGCACGCCCAGACGTCTTGCGGTCGCACATAGCGCCTGTTGTCTTTGGATGCCGTCATCACCCGCTTCAGCAAAGCCGTCGGAATAGATGGTGACCACGCCGATACCTTTGCGGGCGCATTGCTCCACCACATCAGTGACACCAGCACTGTCGATCATCACGAAGGCGTGATCGACATTATCGGGAAGCTGCTCAATGCTGCTCCAGGCTTTGACACCATTGATCTGCGCGGCAGACGGATTGACCGGATATATATCGCCGGCAAAGCCGTGTTTCTGCATGAAACGCAGGGGTCTTGCGGTGTTTTTTTTCTGATTGCTTGAGGCGCCGATCAGGGCGACCGACACGGGATTGAGCAATGCCCTGTTAAATGCGAGGCGATCAGCCGTGGCATTGCTGCACGGGTTCGAATCTTTATTTGTCATCGTTTTATCAATACTTCATATGCAATTGTTATTCTGTTTCAGCGTCAGTTCAGTGACAGCTGTCGCACCTGCATGGCTTCCAGCGCCCAGATCTGGGTTTTGAGTGCGGCAGCACGCTGGGCGCCCAGCACCGGCGTAACCAGTTCATCATATTTGTCATTAAGTTCGTCGTCGTCCAGCGGACATTCCGGATCTCCTTTGCGATCCTGGGCATAGTATTCGTGAGCCTGGCCACTGTTCATCACAATCGTCACTCGCGAGGAGCGATGACGCGGGAACGCGGCGGTCAGCGCCTCATCTGCGGTCAAAGAGATTTTTTTCATCAGGGCGCGCGTATCCGTATCGGTGAGCCGCTCGGTATCGAAGGCGTTCAGCCTGACCGAACCATGGCGTAGCGCGTGGGCAACTACATAGGGCAGGCTGAATTTGCCTTCAAACGCCGTCAGCGGGTCCGCATTGCCGGTCACATTGATCGCAGTCTGATAAGTGGCCACGTGGATCGACGCGATGTCCTCCGGCCTGATGCCATGCTCCTGCTGCAGCGCAAGTGCGGCATCAATGGAAGCAAAGGTATGGCCGCAACAGCCGTGATTTTTCTGGGTAATGCGGGTAATGTTGTAGTCCACGCCAAGACCAGCGGTCACCACGGGCAGATTCAGCGATCCGCCCAATGCAGCGGCAAAACCGGCCTCGCCTTCCAGTATGTCGGCCACGCCGGTCACACCTGCGGCGGCGGCAGTGCCCGCCCGTATGCCCACTGCGGCAGCGTGCCCGGCATGCAGCGCCTTGGTCATGGCATCCGAGCGAAACGCCTGTTGCAAACCGGCAGCAAACGTCGCTGCCGTTGCAATGGCATGCTGCATCACGGTTTGATCGCCGGGCGCGTACAACGCGGCCACAGCTGCGGCGGCGCCAATACTTCCGACCGTTCCGGTCGTATGAAAATAGCGATAGTGTGCAGGCTGAATGGCGGCAGCCAATCGGGTGGATATTTCATACCCCACCACAATCGCCGTCATAAACGCCAGCCCGTCAGCATCTCGCGTATCGGCAGCCGCCAGTGCCGCGGAAATGACGGGGCAACCTGGATGATAGACACCATCACGAAAAATATCGTCGAACTCCACCGTATGCGATACGCTACCGTTGATCCAGGCGGCTGTGGCTGGAAAAGTGGTGGTGCCAAGTCCCGGCAAGCGGGCGAAGCCGATTCCGGTCTCATCTGCATGCGCCCGAACCAGTTCTATGCCCGGGGACATGCGCGTACCAGGATACAAGGCGGCCAGCCAGTCCAGTATGGCGCGTTTCGTATGGTGAAGCACCGGATCAGCCAGCAGGCGTTCGCCGCTTTCCCTGGCGCCATAATGAGCAAGTTCGTGTATGAGCATAGATCGCTATGTTTGTGAAGGCCGCCGTGTGGCAGCAGGCAAATGTAAGCACTCATTCTAGGCAACCGTCAAAGGCGGGCTTTGAAAATTCGTGAACGCTGCTATCTCGTACCGTGCAAGCAGCCGCCCGTGTTTAATCCGGCTGGCGGGACGCGTGAACTGCTCACTATAGGCCGCAGGCTCGCCAGTCCAGTGATTTTTCAGTTGTCATTTGAATTGACCTATGCCATCTGTGATCGCTGTCCGTCGGGCATTATCGTGCACTGCGTGGCCATTGGCGATAGCCACGCTCAATACTCTGCCCTGCCATCACCAAACGTGATGTTGTCCATGACCTTTGGTAGCTTACGCAGACGGGAAATCCGGCTTAGACTTCAACCGAACCCGTTGCGAGCCGCCCTTGACTTACACAGTTGGCGCCATTGCTGCTACAGCAACAGGGCTTATTTACAAAATAAACACCATGGTGATTGCACAGCAGTTACCAAGCCGGAGACAAACGTTATGCGCCTGAGCCCTTCTTTTTTCCTGTTGACCTGTGCGATTGCATTCGGACTGGCGCCTGCGGCCCATGCCGAAGTCAGTTTTTCAGAACGCCCTATACGACTGATTGTGCCCAGTTCGCCCGGATCCGGACTGGATAATCTGGCCCGCACCTTTGCGCCCACCATGGGCCAGGCGCTGAAGCAGTCTGTGGTGGTGGAAAATCTGGCCGGGGCATCAAATATTTCAGGCACCCGCGAGCTGGTTCGCGCCAAGCCCGACGGCTATACCCTGGAGCTGATCTCCTCGAATCATGCCGTGAATCCAAGCCTGCACAAGAATCTGCCCTATGATTCGGTGAAAGACCTTACCCCGATATCCAATCTGGTTACGTCCCCGCTGGTGCTGGCCGTCCCCGTTACATCACCCTACAAAACGCTGGACGACCTGATTGCAGCAGCCAAAAAAGAGCCCAAACGGCTCAATTACGGTTCAGCCGGTGTCGGCACAGCCCTGCATCTGGCCGGTGTCCTCTTTGAAAAGCGGGCAGGAGTGGAAATGACCCATATACCCTACAAGGGAGGCAACACAATTGTGAATGACCTGGTCTCCAACCAGATCCAGGCCGCCTTTCTGGCCGTTGCCAGTGTTTCAGAGCAAATAAAGGCCGGCATGTTGCGCGGTCTGGCGGTTACGTCATCCAAACGCAGCCAGATCCTGCCTGATCTGCCGACATTATCCGAAGCCGGCGTAGCAGACTATGTTTACGAACCCTGGCTTGGCATGATCGCACCGGCAAACCTGCCCGATGACACTCGCGATAAACTGCAGACCACAGTCAAAGATGTATTTGCCACCTCTGAAGTAAAGGACAAACTCGAACGCCTTGGCTTCAATATTGTTGTATCCGATCCCAGGACATTTGGTAAAACCATCCAGAAAGACATTGACGAGAGCGCAGCGCTGCTTAAATAGCGCGTTGACACCAGGAGCAGGCTGCGTGGGTAAAACCGCGCTACGCGGCTCCTGATGGCCTTGCCGGCCCGCAGTGACTATGGTCAGCCAAAAGGCGGGGGAAGGCGTTGGTGGATCGGACGGAGCCAGGCCGGGGTTCCGGCCGCGATATCCGGCTCAAACGCGGCGCTGCCGCAAGCGTTCAACGGACAAGCTCCGGTTCAGAGTCAACTCAAGGCCTGGGGTTTCCTGACATGGTTTTTCACTATTTACTTACATGGCCAGCGGTGCTCTAATTCCGATCAAACCTGATTTTCGCGAGTTTGATTTGTGGTCCATTGATCCTACTTCCCTGTATCTGTTCATCGCTGTGTGTGAAACCGGCAGCATTGCGCGTGCCGGCGAGCGCGAACTGTTATCTGCGGCAGCCGTGAGCAAACGCATGGTAGAAATAGAACGAAAAATTGGTGCGCCACTGT
>DATGQC010000010.1:0-2172 GCA_035304425.1 Advenella sp. | reverse complement strand
GTTCGGCGCCCATCATGCGGATGGTCTGCTCTACCCATTTCCAGTCAATGGCAGGCTGGCGCAACGCCATGCGCGTGCGCCACGCATGGTTGTAGTCGCTCAGACGAAAACCCTGGCCAGCCTTGCGATACCAGCCGTCAGCCCGAGCCTCCAGATTCAGGGCCGCGATCAGGCCGAACTGCGTCCAGGCCCATTGACGGTTGCGCTCGCTCAGCAATGCGCCGCCCTGCGTCTCCAGAAAGACCGATCCGGCATCTCTGTCCTGCCGCGCCAGGCGACTGAAGGCCAGTGCGCGCAACTGCTGCAGTTCGCCATTGGCCGAACCGCTCTGCGTTGCCAGCCAGCCCATCGGATTGGCCATGAGTGCATCGTAGGAAGACAGCCCGGCTGGCGAGAATGCCAGCGCCGCATAGCGGCGGGCGCTGGCCTTGCTGTCGTATTCAACAGCATCGCGCAACAACGGCTCCAGATGCTCATGAGTCACGACCTTGGCCGCCGTCAGCTGACCGAGCATGCTCCAGCAGGCATCGCCCGGCTTGAATACGTCCAGCGCCTGGGCGGCAGAAACCTGTCCATTGCCAAGAAAGCGAGCCTGCAGGATGGCGCAATCGACCTCGGAAGTGCGGCTGGCCACCGTACCAATACGTCGCACAGTGTCAAAATCTCCCCGCTTGGCCGAGGCCAGGATCCAGTCCGATTTCAGCCGGTTTTCCAGGTAAGGATTCTTGTTCTGCTGCAAAAAAGCGTAGATCTGCTGCGTAGGCACCGGCTGGACAGGGTCGGTTAGCAACTGGCGCAAATACCAGTACATGGGATAACTGCCAAGTTCATGATCATCCCGGGCCTGCTGGGCGTAGCCGGGCAGCGCGTCCCACTGGCGACGGAGCATGGCCTCCCTGGCCGACACCACCGCCGTGCGCGCCGCCTGCGGCACCGCGCGAGGCGCCTGTCCGTATATGACGGCAGACGAGGTGGCCGCCAGATTCTGCGGCGTAAGCGATGATCTGGCGACCGGGGTATTCTGTACCGATTCGGCACAGCCGACCAGCAGCACACCGGAGCCGAGCACCCCCCAGATGGCTTGCACTGACCGCCGGCGCAGACTGCCTGCAACACTTTTGTTGAACCCGCCGTTTGCTTCTGCCCGCTGTTGCATATGCTGTCCTGTTATAGTCATGCTTTGTGTACTACATTCTATATCGTCACAGGTCATGACATCCGCCGATATCCCGACTTTGCGTCAATCCCTGCTTGTAGCCCGATCGGCTATCCCCGACTCGCGTCGCCAGATGCTAAGTGTACAAATAAAACAGCATATTTTGGACTGGCTGCAAGGCCGCCACCAAGATTGCCGCCTGCCGGACCGCGCAAGCATCAGTTCCATCGCCGGTTTCTGGCCCATACGGGATGAACCCGACACCATTTCGCTGCTGCATGATTTACATACGCTCGGCCATGCAATCAGCCTGCCGGTCATTGAGCAGCGGGATGCGCCGTTGCACTTTTATCACTGGTCGCCCGATACCCCTTTGCGACGCGGCGCTTTCAATATTCCCGAACCGCAAGTGGACGCGCCGGCGATACACCCTTCCCTGATTCTTGTCCCCACGCTCGGCTACACGCGTGACGGACACCGGCTGGGTTATGGCAAAGGATACTATGACCGTACCCTACACGCACTGGCACAGCAAGGCCACAAGGCGCTCAGTGTGGGCATCGGCTGGGATGAAGGACTGATCAACGGGTCCTATCTGCCCGCTGCCCATGATATGCCGCTGGACGCCATTGTGACCCCTGGCGGCTGGATCGTACCGGATACGTCTCAGCAACGCTGATGCGCCGAGTGACTTGCCAGGAACAACAGAACGGGAAAGCATCCGACCTGGTACGATTGTTCACCGTAAAATAAAGAACCCAGCAGCCATGGCCTGCATCATCCGGTTCGTCCTATTGCAACATCAATCGCACTCTGCCCGTCTCCTTTCGGTGACAATGATCGCGCAAAGAGATCATCTATAAAAACGACCTTTTCTGAGCAAAACAACAAAAAAACTGAGCCACATCAAGGTAGTTTTTAGGGATAGCTTATTAGAATTGTCTGCGTATTCCATGCCATAGATTTCTTCTCAATAGGCCATCAATGCGGTACCGGCCTGCAGCTGTCCTATGTCT
>DATGQC010000009.1:0-19510 GCA_035304425.1 Advenella sp. | reverse complement strand
TGGGCACATTGAGTGCGAAAAATTTTTCACACAGTTCAAACAGCACCTTGCGCGATACGATCGTATCTGCGCTAATGGTCAGTAGCGGTTCCCAGCCGGTGGCAATACGCTTGACGCGGTGGGCAATCTGTTCTACCGAATTGAGCAACTGGCGTCCTTCGTCGATCAGTTCCCTACCTGCAGGCGTTAGCGCCGCATGCCGGGATTTGCGATCAAAAAGCAGGACATCCAGCGCGTCTTCCACCTGTCTGACGCGATAGGTCAGCGCGCTGGGCACCAGGTTCAATTCGCGAGCGGCTGCGGCAAAACTGCCTTTTTCTGCGATCAGCACCAGCATCTGAATGGTTTCCGGCGTCAGAACCTGATGGATTTCTCGGGTAGGGGGCGTATTCATGTTGCTTTTGCTGGAAGAGAGATAGTCTGATTATAAGTGCAAAATTTTTGCCGCACCCAAGTCGCATTACAATCGGACAAGCTCTCTTAATTGTAAAGGATGGTTATGCAGAAAATAAAATTGGGTAAAAGTGATCTGGATGTGACCGATATTTGCCTGGGCACCATGACGTTTGGCGAACAAGTCAGCGAGTCTATTGCATTTGAAATATTGGATCTGGCGCTGGAGCAGGGCGTCAATTTCCTGGATACGGCCGAAATGTATGCCGTGCCAACCCGTGAGCAAACCTATGGTGCGACCGAGACCATCATCGGCAACTGGTTCAGTCGACGCCCGCAAGCGCGTCAGGCGGTCGTGCTGGCCAGCAAAGTTGCCGGGCCGTCGCGCGGCATGCCCTGGGTGCGTGAGGGAGAAGGCCTGACCGCAGCTGATATCATTCGTTCCTGCGAAGGCAGTCTGAAACGTCTGCAGACCGATTACATCGACCTGTATCAGATCCACTGGCCAGCCCGGCCGGTGCCGGCGTTTGGCAATCGCTATTTCGATCCGCATAAAACCAATCCTGACCAAAGCAGCATTGAAGAACAGTTGCAAGCCATGGATAAGCTGGTGCGAGAGGGGAAAATCAGGTATGTAGGCCTGTCCAACGAAACGCCTTACGGGGTTGGCGAATTTATCCGCATCGCCGAGGCCGAGAATCTGCCAAGAGTGGCCAGCATACAGAATCCATTCTGCCTGTTGAACCGTTCATACGAAAATGCACTGGATGAGACGTGTCATCACCTGGATGTGTCATTGCTGGCCTATTCGCCACTGGGTTATGGTCTGCTTACCGGAAAATACGATGAGTCCGGCACTACCGGAGAGCAGGCGCCCGCAGACGCCAGGATTACCCTGTACGAGTCAGTGCGCAAGCAGCGCTGGGGTCGCGCGGCTTCGCTGGATGCGGCGCGTCTATATAATGCGCTGGCCCGCAAGTATCAGTTGACGCCGGTCCAGCTGGCGCTTGGGTTCTGTAACACCAAATGGCAGGTCGCCAGCACCATTATCGGCGTCAGAACAACAGCGCAGCTTAAAGAAAATCTGGCTGTCAGCGGATTTACGCTGGACAGCCAGATCATGCAGGAAATAGATGCAATCCGGTTAAATCACTTTGATCCGGCGCAGTAGTCCTTAACCCGGGCCACCTCATTTTTGGAGCCAAGCACGACGCCGACGCGCTGGTGCAACTCGGTCGGCTGGATATCCATGATCCGGTTGACCGAATCGGTGGCCATGCCGCCTGCCTGTTCGATGATAAAGCTCATCGGATTGGCCTCATACATCAGACGCAGTTTGCCCGGTTTTTTCGGATCACGTGCATCCCACGGATACATGAAAATGCCGCCCCGCGTGATGATGCGGTGCACGTCGGCCACCATCGAGGCGATCCAGCGCATGTTGTAGTCTTTGCCTAGCGGTCCGGTCGTGCCGGCCAGGCAGTCTTCAATGTACTGGCGCATGGGTGGCGCCCAGTGGCGCATATTGGACATATTGATAGAAAATTCTTTGGTGTCTTCCGGAACGCGCATATTCTCGTGCGTGAGGACCCAACTGCCCAGTTCGCGGTCCAGTGTAAAGCCCATTACACCATTGCCGATCGTCAGTACCAGCATGGTTTGCGGACCGTATACAGCATAACCGGCCACCACTTGCCGGCTGCCGGGTTGCAGAAAATCCCGCTCGGTCACTTCGCGACCGGAAATATCGGCCGGCGCCTTCAGGACCGAGAAAATCGTGCCGATAGATACATTGACATCAATATTGGATGAGCCGTCCAGGGGATCGAACAACAGGAGGTATTCGCCCTTGGGGTAGCGGTTGGGAATATGATGGATGGTCTCCATCTCTTCGGACGCCATGCCTGCCAGGTGGCCGCCCCATTCGTTGGCTTCAAGCAGAATTTCATTTGACATTACGTCAAGTTTTTTCTGTACTTCGCCCTGAACATTTTCGCTTTCCAGGCTTCCCAGCACGCCGCCCAGCGCGCCTTTGCTGACCGCATGGCTGATGGCCTTGCAGGCGCGTGAAACAACTTCTACCAGCAGGCGCACTTCTGCCTCGATGGCTTTATTGTTGCGCTGCTGTTCTACCAGATACTGGGTAAGGGTTTTTCGTGACATAAGGTCTCCGGAAAATAATTAAATACGCAATGCTTTGGAAACAATCTCGCTCACATTGCTGGACAGCCCCTCGTGATTGCGGATCTGCTCAAGCGACGATTTCATTTGTGATTGCAGTGCAGGAGTATAGCGCGCCCAGTTGTCCATGACACGCGCCAGACGGGAAGCGACTTCAGGATTGATGGCGTCTAGCGCCAGCACCGCTTCGGTCCATAAGGCATAACCGGAACCGTCCTGGTTATGAAAGCCTTGCGCATTGTTCATGCAAAACTGGAAAATCAGCGAACGGGCGCGATTGGGGTTGCGCAATGAAAATGCCGGGTGCGCCATTAGACCGCGAATGGTGTCGGTACGGGTGTCGATGGCGGTTGCCTGCAGGGCAAACCATTTATCGATAACCAGCGGGTTGTGCTGCCATTTTTCGTAGAAATCGACAATGGCTTCCTGGCGCTTATCGCCGTGGTGATGGTTGACAATGGCGCCAAGCGCACCCATGCAATCAGTCATATTCTGCGCCGCCTGGTATTGAGCCAGCGCTTGCCGGCATGCCGCTTCATCGCCTGCCGCCATCAGATACGTCAGTGCGAGATTCTTCAGGCTGCGACGACCGGCGCTGATCGGATCCGGGCTATATGGGCCGGGTGTGTCATTGCCTTGCAGGGTGGCGGTCCATTCAGACGCCGCTGCTTTGCCGAGTTTTTCCCGGACAATGTGGCGGGCTTTGGCCAGCCATACCGGCTCTATCGGATCCATTTGTTCTGCCAGGAATTTTTCCGAAGGCAGTGTCAATAGGCGGGCACGATAACCGGCATCCAGGCTTGCATCCTGCAGATTGTTTTTCCAGACCTGCACAAATATCTCGGACAGGGTTGCTTGCCCGTCGTGTTGCAAGGCATCGGCGAGTCCCAAAATTTCGCGGGTTGCCAGAGCCTGACCCGCTTCCCATCGGGCGAATGGATTGGGATCCGATTGGGCAAGAACGGCCAGTTCGGCAGCCGTCCATTCATAGTGCACGATGACTGGCGCGGAAAAATCGCGCAATAGCGACGGGACCGGTTTGGCGGCAATGTTGGTGAAAGTCCAGGACTGACTTTGCTCGGTGAGTTCCAGCAGTCGGGTATGTTCGCCTGCAGCACCCGCAGCGGCGTGGTCCGGGCTGTCGTTGACTTCGCTGAGCGCTAGCGGCTGTCCGTCAGCCGACAACAGGCCCACGGCAAAGGGGATATGAAACGGTTTTTTTACAAAATCCTTGCGAATTTTTTCAACGCCCACCAGGGGAGTTTGCTGGGACAGGGTCAGGGTCACCGTTTGCTGTACTGCGTCATGGCTCATGACAACCTGCACTCGTGGCGTGCCCGCCTGTGCATACCAGCGTCTGAATACGGACAGATCACGTTGTGGATGCGATTTGGTATATACATATTCCATGGCATTGACAAAATCGTCGCAGGTGACGGCCTGTCCGTCGTGCCGGCGAAAGTATTCGTCCATGCCATCGCGAAAGCCGGCTGCACCCAGCAGCGTATGCTGCATGCGAATGACTTCCGCCCCTTTTTCATAAACGGTGGCGGTGTAGAAATTGCCTATAGATTCGTAGCTGTCGGGGCGGATGGGATGCGCCATGGGGCCTGCGTCCTCGGGGAACTGGCCGGCGCGCAATACACTCACGTCGTCAATCCGCTTGACCGCGCGGGCACTGACGGCTGCCTGGTCATCCAATCCTGCCGCCATCATGTCTGCGGTAAATTCCTGATCGCGAAAGACGGTCAGGCCTTCCTTCAGGCTTAGCTGGAACCAGTCGCGGCAGGTGACGCGATTACCGGTCCAGTTGTGAAAATACTCATGGCCGATCACTGCTTCTATGGCAGAAAAATTGGCATCGGTGGCGGTATCGGGATCGGCCAGCACATAACCGGAATTGAAAATATTCAACCCCTTGTTTTCCATGGCGCCCATATTGAAGTCGCGAACAGCCACAATCATGAATCGATCCAGATCCAGTTCCAGGCCAAAGCGCTTTTCGTCCCATACCAGAGAGCGTTCCAGCGAAGCCAGTGCCCATGCGGTCTGGTCCCGGCTGCCTTTGTCGCTGTATACCTGCAATAGCACGTCGCGGCCATTATGGGTTTTGACGGTTTTTTCGCGGATGTCGAAATCGCCGGCAACCAGTGCGAAAAGATAGCTGGGTTTGTGAAACGGGTCATGCCAGACCGCCTGATGGCGGCCGTCGGGCAGGTCGGTGGACGACAGCAGATTGCCGTTGGACAGCAGATAGGGATATTTTTCCTTGTCAGCCGACAGCGTGACGGTATAAATGCTCATCACGTCCGGGCGATCCGGGAAGTAAGTAATGCGGCGAAAGCCTTCGGCTTCGCACTGCGTGAAAAAGCCGCTGCCCGACTTATACAGGCCCATGAACAGGGAGTTGGCCGCCGGATCCAGCGTGGTGCATACACGCAGTTCAAAGGAGCCTGACAGTTGCGCTATGACCAACTGGTCCTGGTTCAATGCATAGGCGCTGGCGCTCAGCGGCTGGCCATTCAGATATAGCGCATCCAGGCTGATGTCTTCGGCATTGAGCACGAGATCGGCGGGCGCCTTGTCTTTGGCGGTGAACGTCAGCGTAGAGGTGACGACAGTGCGGTTTTCGTCCAGCTCGAAGTGCAGCGCAACCGCATCAAGCGTAAACGGGTAGGGTTGGTAGTCGCTGCGATAGACTGTCGGACTGTTTTCTTCGATCAATTCTGTAGGCATGGTGGTCACTGTGGTGCTGGTGAACGGAAAGTGAATGTGCGGTAAAACCGGCAGGATTCACTTGAAAAAAGGCGATTCGTATCTATATGCCCTAATTATAGGGGCTTGCCCTGAATTGGAACCTTAAAAGACGTTTTGTGTCAAAATTGGAGTACAGTTTGCGGCGCATGTCGGGCGTGGCAGGCCGTCTATGATATTGGCGTGTGATTGGCAGGAGAAAGAAGCATGCGACATCTGCAAGTGCCCCGTATCCGGAACATCGTTTTGGCCGGGTTGTTTCTCTCGGGTTTGACCGCCTGCTCGACAAGCAGTGAATTTACGACCCAGGTTACTTCGTTTCAGCAATGGCCCGCTGCTGTCGCTGGAGAGCACTACCGCTTTGTCGATAGCAAGCAGCAGAATCTGGAGCAGGCTGCCTATACCGGTTATATTCGCAATAATATGTTCCGCACTGGCCTGACCGAAGCAATGGGGCGCCAGCGCGCCCGCTTTGAGGTCGGCTATACCACCGGCACCGAAGTGCGTCAGCAAATGGTCCAGCGGGAAACCGGCAATTATGATTTGTATCCGACGCTGGGACTGGGTATGGGTTTCCCCTATGGTTATTATGGCAGCCCGTTCTACAGCAGCTTTGGCTTTGCCATGACACCGCGCTATCAGCTGGTGCCAGTGCCGTACCATCGCTATACGCTCACTGTATATATTCGTGACGGGCAGCAGAATGGCAATGAGGTGTTCCGCGCCAGTGCCGTAGCCGATTCGCGCGAGCGCGGCCTGCCCGAAGTCATGCCCTATCTGGCCGCTTCGGTGTTTGACCAGTTTCCCGGCCACAACGGCCAGGTTCGTACCGTAGAGTTTGAACGCAACAAGGCAGGCGTCGCAGGTGCCGCGCCTCCCATTACAGTAAAGAAACCTTAGAAGACATCCTTACATGAAACCTATTGAATCCGATCTCCAGGCAGTCGCAACGGCAAAATCCCTGCTGCTGGATCCCTGGGACCTGAATGAAAACCATATGGCCGCGGCGCTGGCCGAGATTTTTACCCATAAAGTCGATTACGCCGATCTGTACTTTCAATATACGCGCAGCGAAAGCTGGAGCCTGGAAGAAGGCATCGTCAAGACCGGCAGCTTTTCTATCTCGCAAGGCGTCGGTGTGCGCGCTCTGGCGGGCGAGAAAACCGCTTTTGCCTACTCAGACAAGCTTTCGCCGGCGGCCCTCATGGAATCGGCGACGACGGTCAAGGCGATTGCCCGGCAGGGTGAAGGGCGCATGAAAGTGCTCGGCAACGGCAAAAACAGGGCGCACGATCTGTACGGTCAGCAAGACCCGATCGCCGCGATGCCGGCAACCGAGAAGGTGGCGTTGCTGGGCCGGGTCGAGACCATTGCCCGGGCCAAAGATCCTCATGTGATTCAGGTTATGGCCGGCCTGGGTTCAGAATATGATGTGGTAATGATTGTCGGCAGCGATGGCCGCCTGGCTGCGGATATCCGGCCGCTGGTGCGGCTGTCGGTCACTGTTATCGTTGAGCGCAACGGCCGGCGTGAAATGGGCCATGGCGGCGGCGGTGGTCGTCTGGGCCTGAACTATTTCTCGGATGCGCTGTTGCACGAGTATGTCGACAAGGCGGTGCATGAGGCCCTGACTAACCTGGATGCCAGAGACGCGCCGGCAGGCGAAATGACGGTTGTGCTGGGTTCCGGCTGGCCCGGCATTCTGCTGCACGAAGCCGTTGGTCACGGCCTGGAAGGCGATTTCAACCGCAAGGGTTCCAGCATTTTCTCTGATCGTATCGGTGAGCGCGTTGCCTCCAAGGGGGTTACCGTGATTGATGACGGCACGATCAAGGATCGCCGCGGTTCCCTGAATGTCGATGACGAAGGTAATCCGACGCAGCGCAACGTGTTGATCGAAGACGGGATTTTGCGTGGCTATATGCAGGATTCACTGAATGCACGCCTGATGAAGACCAAGGTAACCGGTAACGGCCGTCGCGAATCCTATGCACATCTGCCCATGCCGCGTATGACCAATACCTTTATGCTGGGTGGAGACCACAATCCGCAGGATATTGTTGCCTCGGTCAAGAAAGGCCTGTATGCCGTCAATTTTGGCGGCGGGCAGGTCGATATCACCAGCGGCAAGTTTGTGTTCTCGGCCAGTGAGGCTTATATGATCGAAAATGGCCGCATCACCTATCCGGTCAAAGGGGCGACCCTGATCGGCAACGGCCCGGACGCCATGAATCGGGTGTCGATGATCGGCAACGATCTGTCGCTCGATTCCGGTGTAGGCACTTGCGGCAAGGAAGGCCAAAGCGTGCCGGTAGGGGTGGGCATGCCCACCATCCGCATGGATGGCCTGACCGTTGGCGGGACGGCCTGATCCTGTTCGCTGGGCCTGTTCATTAGCGCGGCGTTCGGTATGCGGCGCCGGGCCTGACAGGCAGCGTTGCCGATCTGGCGCAGGAGCACGCTCATGGCCGGGTATGCCGGGTTTTTCCTGGGTTCGTCGGTTCAACCATTAGCTGAAGCCGTCCATTCTGTGGTCATCCGGGTACAGTCCTGGTATATTTTTGCGCCGAAGGCAGATTGATGCGCCGCTGGGCAAAAACCTGTGCTAGGATTGCTGTTATGAAACAAGTTAGCTACGTCTTTTTCTTTTTTTATTTTACATTTTCGACGCGATAGGCGGAGGAAAGGACGTTGCGTACTTAGCGAAAGCAGAGACAAGCTACAAGACACCAAAAGGCCGCCAGAATATCTGGTGGCCTTTTTTGTTTTGGGCGATCACTGTCTGGCTGGGCAAACTTATAACCCATTTGATTGATTAACGATATACCTGGAGTTTTCCGTGTCCTACAATACCGACGATTTACGTATCCGTGAAATTAAAGAGCTTAGCCCGCCGTCTCATCTGATGCGCGAATTTACCTGTTCCGCTCAGGTGTCCAGCCTGGTGCATGACACGCGTGAGGCAATTCATCGCATTCTGCATAGCAAAGATGACCGGCTGGTTGTCATTATCGGCCCGTGCTCCATCCA
The DNA here is from genome assembly GCA_035304425.1 of Advenella sp. Lineage (GTDB taxonomy): Bacteria > Pseudomonadota > Gammaproteobacteria > Burkholderiales > Burkholderiaceae_B > Advenella. The sequence continues at coordinate 11,152 of DATGQC010000009.1, read as the reverse complement.
CGATCCGGCCGCAGCGCGCGAATATGTAAAGCGCCTGAAAGAGCAGCGCGACCGCTTTAGCGAGGATCTGGAAATCGTTATGCGCGTGTATTTTGAAAAACCCCGCACGACTGTGGGATGGAAAGGCCTGATCAACGACCCGGACCTTGATGGCAGTTTCAATATAAACAAGGGCGTGCGGCTGGCGCGTGAACTGCTGCTGGAAGTGAACGAGAGCGGCGTGCCCGCTGGCTGCGAATTTTTGGATATGATCACCCCGCAATATATTGCCGACCTGGTATCCTGGGGAGCAATCGGTGCACGCACGACAGAGAGCCAGGTGCATCGTGAACTGGCGTCGGGCTTGTCGTGCCCGGTGGGTTTCAAGAACGGAACCGATGGCAATATCAAGATTGCCATAGACGCCATTAATGCCGCGTCGCAGCCTCATCATTTTCTGTCGGTAACCAAAGGCGGCCATTCGGCCATCGTCTCTACCGTCGGTAATGACGATTGTCATGTCATTTTGCGCGGCGGCAAGGCGCCCAATTATGACGCAGAGAGCATCAATCTGATGTCCGAGCAATTGTCCAAGGCGGGTCTGGCCAGCCGCATTATGATCGATGCAAGCCATGCCAACAGCAACAAGAAATATGAGAACCAGCCTCAGGTAATCGACGATGTAGCCCGCCAGATAGAGACCGGCGACCATCGCATTTTCGGTGTCATGGTAGAGAGCCATCTGGTTGCGGGTCGCCAGGATCTGAAAGAGGGCGTTGAACTCACTTACGGGCAGAGTATTACTGACGGCTGCATCGGCTGGGATACGTCAGTCCAGGTGCTGGAGCGTCTGGCCCAGGCGGTGCGGACGCGTCGAGAGCAGAAAACAGACATCAATACCTGAGGTTGTGCGCGCTCGATTGTGCACGGGCGTGAGCGGCAACCGGCGTGTTGCGGCCGCTATCTGTTTCGGGGCATTATATGCCCCGAAGTTATTTTGCTTTACTGCAGGAGTGAACAATCATTAGGGTTAATCACGTTTTGGTTCGCAGCCGGGCAGGGTATACTTTGACGTTTACACCAGTTGTTATAAAAAAGGGTTGTCATGGATGTGAGTGCGCAGCTGCGACATGCACCGCAGGCCGCTGAAGGCGAGCCGGATTTTTCTGAACTGATTGCCGAATTGCAGCGTGGTCTGCCGGCGCATTGTGTGCTATCGCGCGTTGAAGAAAAAAAACCGTTCGAATGTGATGGCCTGACGCTTTTCAAGGAAATGCCAGGCGTGGTTGTGCTTCCTGAAAACGAGGAGCAAATCATTCATGTTCTTAAAACCTGTAAAAAACTGGGGGTCCCCGTGGTGCCGCGCGGCGCTGGTACAGGGTTGTCGGGCGGCGCGACGCCGCACTCGCAGGGCGTGTTGCTGGGCGTATCCAAACTCAACAAAATCAGACACATTGATCCGCAGGCAGCGACCGCGATCGTTGAACCTGGCGTGCGCAATCTGGCGGTGTCCGAGGCTGCCGCCGCATATGGTTTGTATTATGCGCCTGACCCGTCCAGCCAGATTGCCTGTTCGATTGGCGGCAATATCGCCGAGAATGCCGGCGGCGTGCATTGCCTGAAATATGGCCTGACGGTTCATAACGTTATTCGCCTGCGCATTGTGACGATTGATGGCGACATTCTTGAATTGGGCGCCGACGCGCCTGATGCGCCGGGCCTGAATCTGCTGCCGGCCTTCATCGGCTCAGAAGGCATGCTGGGCATTGTCACCGAAGTCAAGGTCAAACTCATCCCCAAGCCGCAACTGGCACGCGTGATCATGGCCAGTTTCGCTTCCGTGGAGGCTGCGGGCGAGGCGGTCAAGAATATTATCGGATCGGGCATCATTCCTGCCGGTCTTGAAATGATGGACAAACGCGCCACCCACATGGTCGAGCCCTTTGTGAAGGCCGGTTATGATCTGGATGCCGAAGCGATTCTGCTATGCGAGTCGGACGGCACCGAGGCCGAGGTTGAAGATGAAATCATACGCATGGAAAAAGTATTTTCCGACTGCGGTGCAACCCGTCTGCAAACCTCCGCGTCTGAAGACGAGCGCTTGCGTTTCTGGGCCGGTCGCAAAAATGCCTTCCCGGCCGCCGGTCGTATATCACCCGATTACTATTGCATGGACGGCACGATTCCAAAAAGCCAACTGGCCTATGTGCTCAATGAAATGGTGAAAATGGAAACCAAATATCAATTGGGTTGCGCCAATGTGTTTCATGCGGGCGACGGCAATCTGCATCCGCTGATTTTGTTTGACGCCAACGATCCCGATTCAGTGCGACGGGCTGAAGATTTCGGCGCCGATATCCTGGAGCTGTGTATCAAGGTGGGTGGTACGGTTACGGGCGAGCATGGCGTGGGTCTGGAAAAAATCAACCAGATGTGCTCGCAGTTCACCCGCGAAGAGCTTGATGCCTTTACCGCGCTGAAAAAAGCATTCGATCCCGATATGCTGCTTAATCCGACCAAGCAGATTCCGACACTGAACCGTTGTGCCGAATATGGTCGCATGCATGTCCATGGCGGTCAGATCGCTTTTCCCGATATCGAACGTTTCTAAGTATTCTATGAAATTCATTAAAGAAGATCTGGCAGAACAGGTTGCCGCAGCTGTGGCAGGCCGCAAGCAGATTGTGATTCGCGGTGGCGGCACGAAAGCCTTCTATGGTAACGCGATCGCGGAATCCGAACAGTTGGTGGCGCTTGATGTGACACCTTATACCGGGATCAGCAGTTATGAACCATCAGAGCTGGTCATGACTGCCCGTTGCGGGACGCTGCTGCGCGACATCGAAGCGACACTGGATGAGCAGAATCAGCGCCTGGCTTGGGAGCCGCCGCATTTTGGACAGAAGGCGACCATCGGTGGCGCCATTGCCACGGGACTGGCAGGTCCGGGGCGCATGGCCGCCGGCGGGGCCAGTGACTTTGTGCTAGGCACGATGTTGCTCAATGCAGAAGGGCAGGAATTACATTTTGGCGGCACCGTCATGAAAAATGTGGCCGGCTACGACATGTCGCGCCTGCTCACCGGCTCCATGGGTGTATTCGGCCCTATTCTGGAAATTTCGTTCAAGGTGCTGCCCAAGCCGATTTGTGAAATCACGCTGCAGCGTCATTGCTCCTTGAAAGAGGCATTCGAATGTTTTGGCCAGTGGCAATCCAAGGCACTCGGTATCAGCGCCTCGGCCTGGATCCCTGAAGACGACTCGCAGCAGGGTGTGCTCTATGTGCGCGTATCCGGAGCGCAGCCCGCTGTCAGGCAGGCCTGCGGCGTCCTGGGCGGAGAACGCATGGACGAGCAGGTAGCCAAAGACTTGTGGCTGTCGCTCAGGGAGCATACTCATCCGTTTTTTAGCGATACCGTCTGGCGCGTGGCCGTGCCGCCTTTGGCCGATACGGTGAACGAATCGGTTCCGCTACTGGAGTGGGGCGGCGCACAGCGCTGGCTGCGCGAGGTCAGCGATGTGACCAACATTCGCCATGCCGCGGCGCAGCGCGGCGGACACGCTACATTGTTTCGGGCCGGCGCGGGCGTCAGCCAACCCGTTGATGGTGTGTTCCAGCCGGTCAGCGCGGGGATTGCCGCCATTACCCGTCGGCTCAAAAGCAATCTTGACCCACTGGGCACATTTTACTCAGGCCGGTTATTCAGGAATATCTAACGTATCATGCAGACCAATCTTGCCGACTGGGCAAAAAACAGCAGCTATGGCGAAGAAGTGGATGCAATCTTGCGCAAATGCGTGCATTGCGGCTTCTGTTCTGCCACCTGTCCCAGCTACCAGATACTTGGAGACGAGCGGGACAGTCCGCGGGGGCGCATTTACCTGATCAAGGAAATTGTCGAGGGCAAAGAGCCTACCAGTATCACCCAGAAGCATCTGGATCAATGCCTTACCTGCCACAATTGCGAGACCACTTGTCCGTCTGGCGTACAGTACGGTCATCTGGTCGATATTGGCCGCGAACTGGTCGCAGAACGGGTCACCCGTACTGCGGCAGACCGTTTTCGCCGCACACTGCTGGCGGCCGGTCTGAACTCCCAGGCCTTTGCGCCAGCGGTGAAGCTGGGGCGCATGCTGCGCTCTTTGATGCCGGCTACACTGGCGGCCAAACTGCCGGAGGCCCGCCCGGCTGGGGCGCTGCCGGCTGCTCGCCACGCCAGACAGGTGCTGGTGCCTCTGGGGTGCGTTCAACCCGCGCTGATGCCGTCGATTGATGCGGCGACCATCCGGGTGCTGGATGCCGCGGGAATTTCGTCTGTGGATATCAGGCGCAACACATGTTGCGGCGCTGTCAACTTCCATCTGGATAAGGTGAACAACAGCATTGCCCAGATGAAAAGCAATATCGACGCCTGGGTGCCTTTGCTCGAGTCGGGTCAGGTCGAGGCGGTCATTATGAACGCGTCCGGTTGCGGGGCATTTGTCAAAGAGTATCCGTTTTATCTTCGCAATGAACCGGCCTATGTCGAAAAGGCGCGTTACCTGGTTCAGCACGTAAAGGATATTGCCGAAGTGATTGCGCCCGAAGCGGCCACCCTGAAGGCGAAATTCAAAAAACCTTTACCGGCGTCAGCGGCGTTTCATCCTCCCTGTACACTCCAGCACTGGCAGGGATTGCGTCCTTTAACCGAATCGTTGCTGGCTGATCTGGGGTTTGACCTGAAGGCCTTTGGCGAGGCCAATCTGTGCTGCGGTTCTGCCGGGACGTATTCAGTTCTGCAACCGGATATTGCCACGGGCCTGCGTGATCGCAAGCTTGAAGCCATAGGTAAAACTGCGCCTGAGGTGATCATTACTTCCAATATGGGCTGTATGTCGCATCTGCAAACCGGCACCCAGACGCCGGTGCGTCACTGGGTCGAAGTGGTCGATACAGCCTTAAATGCCTAGAAGGCGCTGATTTCCCCGTTTGGGCAGCCGGGGCGGTAAAATATCGCCCATGACTGAACAAACCTCTGTAAAACCTCGTGTCGTGGTGGGCATGTCCGGCGGCGTAGATTCGTCGGTCAGCGCCTGGCTGCTCAAAGAGCAGGGCTATGAAGTCATCGGGCTTTTCATGAAGAACTGGGAAGATGACGATGATTCTGAATACTGTTCAACCCGTCAGGACTGGCTTGATGCGGCCAGCGTTGCCGATCTGGTCGGCGTAGACATCGAAGCGGTCAATTTTTCGGCTGACTATAAAGATCGCGTTTTTTCCGAGTTCCTCAGGGAATATTCCGCCGGGCGTACGCCCAATCCTGATGTCCTGTGCAATGCCGAGATCAAGTTCAAGGCGTTTCTTGACCACGCGTTGACCCTGGGCGCCGATTACATTGCGACCGGGCATTATGCGCGCGTGCGGCCAGTGCAACGGCAAGGCGCCACAGAATATGAACTGCTCAAGGGGCTGGACGCCAGCAAGGATCAGAGCTATTTCCTGCATCGGCTTAACCAGGCGCAACTGTCCAAAGCCTTGTTCCCATTGGGTGAAATTGACAAAACCGAGGTGCGTCAGATTGCCCATAAGCTGGGTCTGCCGAATGCGGCAAAAAAAGATTCCACCGGTATCTGCTTTATCGGCGAGCGCCCCTTTCGGGAGTTTCTTAATCGCTATCTGCCGACCAATCCGGGTCCTATTCTTACTGACGACGGCCAGCAGGTAGGCGAGCATCACGGGCTTGCCTTCTATACGCTGGGTCAGCGTAAAGGGCTGGGTATCGGCGGGATTAAAGGTCGTCAGAATGATGACGGCATCGCTGACGCCTGGTATGTCGCGCGCAAAGACTTGCAAAACAATACGCTGTATGTGGTATCGGGCCACGACCATCCATGGCTGCTGCAACATGAAGTACGTGCCGAAGATGTCAGTTGGGTGGCCGGGCATGCGCCTGTCGCAGGAGCGTACGGGGCCAAGACCCGCTATCGGCAGGCAGATGCGCCGTGTGAACTGCTTCAGGGCAGCGATCCGACCCGATTACATTTGAAATTTTCCCAGGCGCAATGGGCCGTTACGCCCGGTCAGTCCAGCGTTTTGTACGATGGCGATATCTGCCTGGGGGGCGGCATTATTGCCTGACGTTCGTCCGGCGGGGCAACGACCGTCTGCCGGTAATTCTCACTTTTACTTTTTTATTTCATTATGAATATTTCAGATTCGATTACTCCGCTCAATGCGTTATCTCCGCTGGACGGTCGTTATGCCTCTCGGGCCGCAGCCTTGCGGCCTTTCCTGTCAGAGGCCGGCTTCATGGCGCATCGTGTGGAAGTCGAGGTATCCTGGCTCATCGCACTGTCGCAGGCGGGCCTGAACGAATTGCCGCCATTCTCTGCCGATGCCGAACAGGCCTTGCGCAGCTGGGTGCAGGATTTCAGCGAAGCGGACGCCCAGCGTATCAAGGACATAGAGAAAAAAACCAACCATGACGTCAAAGCCGTGGAATACTGGCTCAAAGAGAAAGCGGCGGGCAATGACGAACTGTCGGCGGCTGCCGAGTTCATCCATTTTGCCTGCACCTCGGAAGATATTAACAATACCTCGCACGCGCTGATGCTGACCCGGGCACGCGATCAGGTGATTGTTCCCGCCTTGCAAAACCTGCTGTCAATCCTGAAGGAGGACGCCCGCCAGTTTGCGCAGCAACCTATGCTGGCCCGCACGCACGGACAGCCGGCCAGCCCCACAACCATGGGCAAGGAGTTTGCCAATGTGGCCGCGCGGCTGGAGACGGCAATTGCTGCCATTTGCGCAGTCAAGCCTCTGGCCAAGCTCAATGGCGCTACCGGCAACTACAACGCCCATTACTCGGCCTATCCGGAACTGGACTGGCCAGCCCTGAGCAAAAAAGTACTGGCTGATTTGTCCCTGACACAGAACCCCTACACGATTCAGATCGAACCGCATGACTGGATGGCCGCGCTGTTTGACGCCATCGCGCGCGCTAACACCATTTTACTTGACCTGAACCGCGACATCTGGGGCTACATCTCGCTGGGGTATTTCAAACAGCGTCTGCGCGAAGGTGAAGTGGGATCATCGACCATGCCGCATAAGGTCAATCCTATCGATTTTGAAAACTCTGAGGGTAATATCGGACTGGCCAATGCCGTCCTGAAACATTTGTCCGAGAAACTGCCGGTATCGCGCTGGCAGCGTGATCTGACCGACTCCACCGTGCTGCGCAATCTGGGCGTTGCCCTGGGCTATTGCATGGTTGCCTGGGACTCATGCAATAAAGGATTGGGTAAGCTGGAACTGAATCCGCAGGCCATCGATCGCGATATTGATCAATGTTGGGAAGTGCTGGCAGAGCCGGTGCAAACGGTCATGCGCCGTTATGGCTTGCCCGAACCCTATGAGCAGTTAAAAGCGCTGACGCGCGGTCGCGGGATTACCGAAGAAGCCCTGCGGTCGTTTGTTCAGGGCTTGTCATTGCCTGAGGATGCAAAGCAGCGACTGCTGCAGATGACGCCGCGTAGCTATATTGGCCTGGCGGCGGAACTGGCGGCCAAAATCTGAGCGTCACATCAGTGAGCCGACATTGAACAGGCGCCGATCGCGATGTGACACGACTGTGGGATGATCATCCAAGGCATTCACACCGGCTCGTGGCCATCTCGGCCTGGCCGGCCAAGGGGCGGCCTCACTTTGTGAGACTGCCCCTTGGCCGTTGATTGGCGATGGTAAAAAGCGAGCTATTTGCGCTATCATAGGCGAGTCATTTATCCGGGAGTCAATTTAATGAAAACATCGCTTGTTGTTGCTGCTACCTGTTTGACCTTGCTTTCCGTCACTGCCAATGCACAGTTTCTCAAACCCAAGGAAGCCCAGGATTATCGTCATCACGGTATGGAATTTATCGGAGATAATTTCAAGCGCATGGGGCATATGGTCAAGGGCGAGCAGCCTTACGACAAGGAAGCATTCATCAAATACGCAAATCTGCTCAAGACGCTTGCGCCCTTGCCATTTGAAGCTTTTTATAAAGGCGCAGAGGGCGGCGATGCAAAAGACGAGGTGTTTTCAGATCAAGAGGGTTTTAACAAGGCCAAAGATAAAATGCTGGTTGCAGTAGATCGCCTGGCCGCCGAGGCGCCTTCTGGCGATATGAAAAAAATCAAAGTGGCTTTTGGCGGGGTCGGCCAAAGCTGTAAGGCCTGTCATGACAATTATCGCAAGGACGATTAAAACGTAAAGCGGTTGTGCCGTTGCATCCAGTTGCCGGCACACTGCGGCAGGCATAGTGTTGCGCTGAAAGAACAGCCGCGCTGCACACCGACCGGGCGATGCGTAAGCAGATATTCCAGATGTAAAGGAACGTCACCGGAGACCGCCTGGCGGCAGTGCTCACACGCGCTGGCGGAGCACACCCGGTCCGGTCAGTTCAGAATTGCGAGAGCCAGAATACGAAAGCGGCGCAAACCAGCAATACGATGGCGGCCAGGGTTGCGGTTGCGGCATTATCCTGGCTGCGGGCCGGCATTTTTGCATCTGCAAGCCGTTCGACGGGAAGATCACCGGTGACCATGGCGCGTATCATGGGCTGCCGGCGAAAGACACTGTAATAGACGATCGCACACAGATGCAGCGCCACCAGTGCGATGAGCACCCATTCGCTGGTATGGTGGACACTGTTTAAAAAACGGCTCAACGCCGGATCCGTGTCGCTTAACGGACCTTCGAAAAGAATGTCGTCACTGGCAAAGAGCCCGCTGGCGGCCTGCACGCCGAAGGCGAGCAACATGGCGAGCACAGACCAGGCGCCCAAAGGATTGTGGCCAACAGTCCGGGTTGTTGCCCGTAAGTAGGCGGCGATTCTCCGCGGCCCCACGACAAATTGCGTAAATCGTGCGTAATAGGGGCCGACCACGCCCCAGATCAGACGGAAAAGAATGAGGGTGAGCACCGCATAGCCGAAACGAGAATGCCATGTCATCCAGTCCAGGCCGGTTTCCGACAGCCAGCCTTCTGTGACGCCGGCAGACTTGACGCAAAAATAGGCGCCCGCTACGCAGACAACCAACAGCCAATGGAATAATCGCAAAGGCAGATCCCAGACTCTGATACTATTCATTTGTCAATTTCCAGCAGGTTGCTTTCAAGCCGATTTTCGTTGCCCGACTTTACCGTTATTTTAACATTTGCAGTGTAATTGCCCCAGAGTTGGTCTATGATAAGCAAACTATTCAAATCAGTTTACAGGTACTCATGGCGCGTTCAACCAAAGTCTTTCTAGCGATCATTGCAGCGGCCGTGCTGGCAGGGTGTTCCTCTACCAAAACGGGCAGGGACCGTTCAATCAGTCATTCCCCGCGCGAACACGTGGTGCGAATCGCATATGACGAAAGCGCCTATGCCCTTCCAGTGGGGCAGCCCACCATGCTGGTGGGACGCACATTCATTTATGATGCCATCAATGGCGGAGAGCGCAGCGGCGCAAATGTCGATGTCGTGCTCAATCCCGTATCGGCCATGAGCGACCAGTGGTTCAACGTGGTTTGTCGTCGCGGCAACGTGCTGGCGGGTAAAGCGGATGCGCGCTACGCAGCCAGGGCCTATGCGTCTAAAACCAATTCTTTTGGCCAGTTTGCGTTCACCAACGTGCCGTCGGGCGAGTATTACCTTACCACGCGGCTTTACTGGATGGATACCAAACCCTTTTCGGGCGCTGTCCAGTATGGCGGATTGCTGGCCAAAAAAGTGCGGCTTGTTCCTGGGACAAATACCATCAATTTGTCCGATAGCGACAAATGCCGGGGCTATTTTCACTGATCATGCGGCTACCAGCTGACCTTGGGCTGTGGGCACTTGGCCCTGTTGGCCGTCGCTCTTCCGTTTTCTCCACATACAACTTGCTTCATTCACATTTTGCAATGAATTTACCCGGCTTTAATGAATTAAACTCAGGCAGGCAAAAGTTCTTCTTTGTGTTCTTGCAGCATTTTTTCATTTATTAGAAAGGCAAACTATGAAATTAATTACGCTTGTTACGGTCGCCGCAGTGACGACCGCCGTTGCGGGATGCAGTTTTTTTGAAAAAAAAGCCACGTCCGGAACCGTCGCCGCGACATCCACAGCTGCCGGCAGCTCAGCGACCGCGGTCCAGACGACCGGGCCCGGTAACCTGGAGGTTTATGTGGGCTCGACTGCCAAGCCCAAGGCGACCAAAGGCAAGTCAGCTAAAACAATACCACTGCAAGTAGGAGACCAGACTTACCAGGGGGTTGGCCCGATTCTCACCCGTGCCGATATCAAAAATGTGTTTGTGACCAAGGCTGGTGACCGTCCCGCATTAGGACTGCGTGTCACGCCCGAAGGCGCCCGCAAGCTGAATGCGGAAATTTCAGGTAAATCCATTAAGGGGAAAATGGTGCTGGCCAGCCTGAATGATTCCATTTTTTCGACGACGATCGCTTCGCCCGGCGCCGTAGATGACGGCGTGCTGCTGATGCCGATGGCCACGCTGAACAATGCCAAGACGGCGGCAGACATTATTCGCGGTAAAAAGTAATATCCCCTGGGGCTTCGATTTTATCGTGCCGATAGCGTTGCGTGCAGTATTCACTCTGAAGATTGTTAACACTTGAGCGTTGTTTTTTCTTTGAATCTGTTGTAACGTAAACGGACGACTTTATGCGAAGTTGTTCTCAAATTAGTTTTAATTAGGAAATACTATGAAATTATCCAGAAAAGTTGCGTTGATTGTGCTTCCTCTGGCTGCAGTTCTGGCCGGATGTAACTCAATGAAGACTGGTACCGAGAGCAGTCCCGGCACCACTGCACAGACCCCTGCTGCAAAAGGTACTGCAGTAGACGTATTCCTGGCTTCTGACAAAGTCATCAAAAGTTATCGTCCTGTTAAGCTGAGTGAGAAACAGACCATTTATGTCAGCAAAACACCGATCATTACCCGTGCCAATCTGACGAGTGTTGACCGTGTTCGCGACAGTCAGGGCCGTTCTTTTGTCAAACTGTCTCTGAATTCTGCCGGTGTTGCCGCTTTGAATGCTGCGCCTAAGGATCAGGGCTATGCGACAACGGTAGGCGGTCAGCTGGCATCCCTTACGGGCATTCGCCAGAATAACGATTTCCTCTTCATGGTCCGTGATGACCAGGTTGCTGGATCCGTTGTTCA
>DATGQC010000008.1:0-4280 GCA_035304425.1 Advenella sp. | reverse complement strand
CCGCCGCCCAAAATAGCAGGCGTGATATAAAACCCCAGCGACAGGATGAATACCAGTATTGATCCTGCTGCAAGAGCGGGTATGCTCAGGGGAAAGAAAATACGCCAGAAGACGGCGCTCGCGCTCGCCCCCAGGGTTTCGGCCGCGCTAAGCAGCCGATTATCGATTTTGGTCATGGATGCAAAGAGCGGCAGAACCAGGAAGGGAAGCAGTATGTTGATTGTTCCGATCACCACGCCAAGTTCGTTATAAAGAAAAGAGATCGACGTGTCGATCCAGCCCAGTCCTGTCAATGTCCGATTCACGATGCCGGCATTGCCTAGAATGACGATCCAGGCATAGGTGCGCACCAGAATGCTAATCCAGAATGGTATGACAATAGCTGCCAGGGCGATGAGCTGCCATCGGGAACGAAGCCCGCGCAGCCAATAGGCCAGCGGGTAGCCCAGCAATATGCAAAAGAATGTCGTCACAATGGCGATCTTGAGTGTATTGCCGAGCACCTTCATGTAAACCGAGGTCTCAATGAGCGAAGCGTAGCTTGACAGGGTCAGCCCCGCGTTGCCGACGATGCTTTTGCCCAGCATGAGCAATAGCGGTAAGTTAAAGCCCACCGCCATCACCAGCAGTAAAGGAACAATCATCCAGAAGCCAGGCGACCAGCGCCTGTGTTGCACAGCGCTCATTGGCTATCCCTTTTACATGCCCAATTTGAACGCTTGCCAGCGGCGTTCAATTTGCTTGGCATTTTCAGCCGTCCAGGCGGGGTCGCCCAGCGCCTGCACCGCCCGGTTATTGGGAGAGGTCGGATAATCTTCGAGCCGGTCGGCCGGCAACTTGCCCTGGATCTCCGGACTGGCGCCGGTATAGGGTACCTCCTCGGCGGCCCTGGCCTGATTCTCGGCTTTGGACATTTCAGTTAACAGTCCCATGGCCGCTTCCTTGACGTCGGGTGAAGCGCCCTTGGGTACGGCGAAGTAAGAGACCTGCAGAAAGCCTTGCTTGTATGTGTATTCCAGCTTGGGATTGCCAACGATGCGACCAGACCACGATGCCGCGTATTGCACTTCTTTGTCTTCGAGCAGTTGCGGCGATTGGGCGCCGGCCTTCCACCAGACAGCAACATTATTTTTGATCTTGTTCAGGCTTTTAAAGGCGCGCTCGATATCCAGGGGGTAGAGGTCTTCGGGCTTGACGCCGTCAGCCAGTAAAGCCAGCGGCAAGGTGTAGCCAGGGTAATCAGGCAAGGCTCGTTTACCGGGGAAATCCTTTACATTCCAGAAATCGGCCCAGCTTGTCATTGGTTTAGCCCCTTTGGGCCACGCCATGATGGTGGAGAAGTATTGATAACCAAAACCGTCAGGCAATTTGGCTTCCGGAAACATCGGGTCCGGGTTGATTTTTTTCCAATCCAATGGCTCGATCAGGCCCATGGCGCGTGCTTGAATGAGATTGGTGCTGCCAAGCTCGACCAGGACGCTGGTGATGTTTTTGGAAGCGACCATGGCTTGCAGCTTGCCTAAGCTGGTCGGGCTTTCTCGTGTTACCTTGATTCCGGTGCGGGCGGTAAAAGGCTTGATATAGGCCGATTCGATCGATTCTCCGCTGGGGCCGCCTGATTCAAGAATTCGAAACTCCTTGACCTGGGCTTGGGCTAAGCCGCCCAGGCACGAAAGCATGGCAGTTGTAATTATGCTGATGAGGGCCCGGTTGGTTGCTTTCATGTTGCTCTCCTTGATGGTTGGTTTGGTTGTTACAGTGAACTAAGCAGCAATGACCCAGGCGTCCTCCGTTGCCCAGGTTACCTTGACCGGCTGCCCTGCCGAGAAGGTCTGGATGCCGTGTACCACGGCGACGGCGTTCAGACCGCTCTCGGTTTCTACATGTATGCGTGTATGCTGGCCCAGGTACACCATCTCTGTGACTTTGGCCGGCACACCCGGTGTTTCGTCGTCACTTGTGACGTGAAGATGCTCCGGTCTCACCAGCAGATGGGCTGTACCTTGATAGGTGCAGTCTGGCGGACAAGGTAGCTGTTCGCCTGACGGTAAAGTGATGTAGGGGGCGCCGCTGCGCATTGCAGCCTCTCCCTGCCACAGGTTCGCTGTCCCGATAAATTCAGCGACGAATTTATTGGCCGGTCTCCTGTAGGCTTGTTCGGGGGTGGCGACCTGCTGGATGCGCCCACCGTCCAGCAGGACCAGGCGGGTAGACAGCGATAGCGCTTCTTCCTGATCATGGGTGACCATGATGGTTGTTACACCGAGATCGCGTTGCAATTGGCGCAGCTCCAACTGGACTTCTTCCCGTAACTTCTTGTCCAGCGCGCCTAGCGGTTCATCCAGCAGCAAAATATCCGGTTCGAACACCAGGGCTCGCGCCAGGGCGACTCGTTGTTGTTGTCCTCCCGAGAGCTCGGTCTGCTTGCGGTTGCCAAAGGCCTGCAGGCGCACCATCTCCAGGGCATGGTTAACCTTTCTTTCAATTTCCGACTTGGGCTGCTTGCGAATCTTGAGCGGGAACGCGACATTGTCAAATACCGTCATGTGCGGAAACAAAGCATAGCTTTGAAATACCATACCCACGTTGCGCTTGGCGGGCGGCACATGGGTCACGCTACGCCCCCCAATGAAAATCTCGCCGCTTGAAGGGGTGAGCAGGCCGGCGATCATCGAAAGCACTGTGCTTTTACCCGATCCGCTAGGCCCGAGGAGCGTGACCAGTTCACCCTGTTCGACGCGCAAATCGGTGGGGAAGACCACTTGCGTCTCGCCGAAATACTTGGTGATGCCGCGCAGTTCAATCGTACTCATGTTTGCAGACTCTTTCGTTTCTCGACAAAATGCGCAACCGCGTCGACCAGTCGGTCAAATTCTTTGTCGCCCATCGGCAGCGATAAATTGAGCATGCCGCGCCGTGCCGGCCAGATGCCGTATTCCAGCAAATCAAAATAGAAAAGATCACGCAGCGGTAAATTGGCGGATGCCAGATCGCGAATGCTATTTATTTCACCGGCGCACATATGAACGTTCATCATCGATCCCAGGCCTGTAAATTGCATAGGGAAGGGCGCCGTGGTCGCAATCGCGTTCAGCCGGTCGCGCAGGCGGTTGCCTTTAGCGCTCAATTCCGCCGCGGCCGCTGGCGTAAATACCTTGCCATATGCCGTTGCGCCGGCGGACATTGTGAACACGTTATTGTTGAAGGTGCCTGCATGACCGATATAGCCGGCGCGTAAGGGGTTGTATCGTTCCATAATATCGGCGCGCCCTCCGAAGGCCCCGAAACTGAAGCCTCCGCCGATATATTTGCCCAGGGTGGTCATGTCCGGCTTTAAACCATGAATTTCCTGCAAACCGCCTCCGGCCAGGCGGGAGGTCATTACTTCGTCCAGAATGAACATGCTATCGTGCTCGCGTGTCCAGTTTTCTATATGTTTAAGAAATGCTTGTTTGGCTGGAATGCAACCACCGGATCCTTGGTGCGCTTCTATGATTACGCAGGCGATGTCTTCTTTATCTGCTTGCAAAAGCGCCAGCGTGCCATCCCAGTCGTTGTATGGCGCGACGATAAAATCAAAGGGCGCCGTCAGGGGACTGGGCGCGCCGCCAAAGATGAAAACCCCGCCATGATAACCGCCTTCGAAGACAACGACTTTGTTTTTGCCGGTGACCGCACGGGCAGTCTGGATTGCGTATAAATTGGCTTCGGTGCCCGAGTTTGCGAATCGGATGCGCTCTATTGAAGGAAAGCGCCCACAGATCGTTGACGCCAATTCGGTTTCCTGGGGAATGTGGCCGCCGCGCACCCACCCGCTATCAAGCGCGGTTTGTACCGCTTTTTTAATATCCGGGTGAGAGTGTCCGAATAGTCCCGCGGTGAACTCGCCCAGATAATCGATATAACGCATGCCATCGGCCGATTCGACATGACATCCGTCGGCAGACACCAGTGTAATGGGGAATGGGTCGCTGAAAAGCACGGTGCGGGTATTGCCGCCAGGCATATAATGGGCCGCAGAAACATGCTGGGCGTGGCTCTTGGGATTGGCTGCCGCATAGCGTGCGTGAGCGTCTTGCAGGGCTGCGTGAACAGATTGGGTTTGCGTGGGCATCAGGGCGGTCTCTGGGTAAGGGTTAGCGTAGATCTAGCGGATTTCAATATTGAGCGCGTTGTCAATGCGCTCTCGCGCTTTGGCAACGTCGACTGCAGCCGGGCCAATGTATCTGGCAGTGGCGAGCAAAATGGTTTGAATGATAAAGAAGTGAGCGGTCGAGGAG
>DATGQC010000007.1:0-4744 GCA_035304425.1 Advenella sp. | reverse complement strand
CATTGTTGGCGCATTCGTGAGTATGGACGGGGTCATGCAGGCGCCAGGCGGACCGCAGGAGGACCCGGTGGGCGGGTTTCGCTATGGCGGCTGGCTGGTTCCCTATTTCGATGAATCACTGGGCGTCAAGGTTGGAGAAATCTTCGCCCGCCCCTTTGATTTGTTGCTCGGGCGAAAAACCTATGATATTTTTGCCGCCCATTGGCCGTATGTCGGCCCGGAAGAACCGTTAGGCGCATTGTTTGACCAGATAGAAAAATACGTTGCCACGCGTAATGCAGATTTCAAGCCGGACTGGCAAAATAGCCAGGTGCTGGGCGCTGATGCGGTGGCGGCTGTCAAAGAACTGAAGCAACAGGAAGGCCCGGACCTGCTCACGCAGGGTTCGGCTGATTTTCTGCAGACCCTGCACGCCCATGATCTGGTTGATGAAATGTATATCATGATCTTTCCGCTGGTTCTGGGCAAAGGCAAAAAGCTGTTTGCCCAGGAAGCAGCGCCTGCGGCATTCGAACTGCTAAGCACGCAGGCGTCCGATAGTGGTGTAATCGTCAACCATTATGTTCGCGCAGGCGAGATCGAAACGGGTTCGTTCGCTGCCGAAAATCCCTCGCCGGCGGAACTGGAACGCCGCAAACATCTCAGTTGATCATCAACACGGGCGTCCGGCGCGAACAGATCGACTTAACGCGCGCCGGGCTGCCGGGCCGTCCTGCATTTATTCACGTTTTCCCTTATTGCATCTGTAATAGGGCTCGTTGTACCTTAATAATTAATTGAGTGTTTAATTATTTAATCATTCGGTCCATTCAAATCAAATCAGGGAATGCGTTTTCGCGCAATCGCCAGCCATCAATGTTGGAGTGTTTTATGAAATATCTCACGTCAGGTATCAGTGGATTAATGCTTGTCAGCTGTGCGGCGGTTGCTGCTGAAGGCGCCGGGCCGGTCAGGATCGGCGTGATCCAGCCTTTGACCGGCTCGGTTGCGTATAACGGACAGGCATATGTCAGGGGCGCAAAACTTGCCGTTGCGCAACGCAATGCGCAAGGCGGCATCAATGGACGACAAGTGCAATTGCAAATAGAGGACGGGCAATGCCAGCCGGCAAACTCGGTGAACGCCGCAGAGAAATTGATTCAGCGCAACAAAGTGCCTGTACTGGCCGGCGCATTCTGCAGTTCCGCCACCGCCGCGGTGATGGCGGTGGCGGAAAAATACAAAATACCGTTGTTATCGGGTGTTTCGTCCAAGGCAGATTTGACCGAGAAAGGAATGAAGTATTTTTTCCGCTCGGCGGAAACTGACAGGCTGATGGCCAGGACGTTCAGCAAAATACTGGCTGACGATCTTAAACTCAAGTCAGTGGCGTATATCGGTGTCAATGATGACTGGGGGCGCGGCGGCGTGGAGGATTTCGAAAAAGATCTGAATGCGTTGGGTGTTAAATCGGTCATGAAGGAATACTTCGACCATGGGACGACTGATTTTTATACGCTGTTGACCAAACTGCGGGCGCTTAAGCCTGACGGTGTATTCGTGGCAGCCGAAACGCAGGATGGTTCCATCCTGGTGAAGCAGCTTAAAGAATTTGGCATCGAGACCAAGGTGTTTGGTGTCGGCTCGTGGGCGACCGCCGATTTTATCGGGTTGACCGGCGAAGCATCGGAAGGCATTTATGCTGCCGTACCTTATGTGTCCAATATGAAGGGCGAGCGCAATGCCGGGTTTGTTGATAGTTACCAGAAAGAGTACAAGCAGCTCCCGGGCAAGTACGATGCTTCGGGCTACAACGCCATGAACATCCTGATGCAAGCGATCGAGCGCGCCGGTTCCGACGAGCCGGAAAAAATCCGTGATGCCTTGTACAGGACAGACTATAAAGCGCCGAACGGACGATTCCAGTTCACCGAGAAAGGAGAGGGTTATGGCTTTGACACCGTGCTGGTGCAGATTCAGGGTGGCAAGACACATGTGGTCACTCAGGCGCGCACCGAGAAACCGTAATCGCTTCTGATAACGAAATAAGGAAACCGGTATGGAGTTGCTACCGCAATATATCGCCAACGGGCTGGTCATCGGGGCATTTTACGCATTGTCTGCATTGGGTTTGACATTGATTCTGGGCCTGATGCGTGTCGTCAATTTCGCTCACGGAGAGCTGTACATGGTTGGCGGCGTGATGGGATGGTGGGCCACAGCACGCCTGGGGCTGGATTTCTTTTCCGGGCTGCTGCTGGTCGCCGTGGTGCTGGGTACCTTCGGCTGGTTGATTGACCGGTTTCTGATTGAGCGAATCCGGGACCAGGGTGAAGAGCCCGGGATATTGCTCACGATCGGCCTGTCGATTTTCCTGGCCAATACGGCCTTGCTGCTGGTCGGCACTGCGCCGCTGAAAATCGAATCGCCGCTGGCCGGCGGCCCGCTGTTTATTGGTCCGATCGTGCTGACCAAGGCGCGCCTGTTCGCGGTCGCAGTCAGTATCGCCTTAATGATTATTACGTATCTGGTTATTCAGAAAACCCGTCTGGGCCGTGCGATGCGGGCAACGTTCCAGGATCCTATGGCAGCAAAGCTGGTGGGGATCCGGACCGCGAACATTTATGCGGGTACTTTTGCCATGGGGACAGTGATTGCCTCCATGGCGGGCATGCTGCTCGGGTCCATTTACTCCACGCAGGTATCCATCGGCGGACTGGTAAGCATGAAAGCGTTTGTCGTGGTCATTCTCGGAGGCATGGGCAGTTTTGCCGGCGCTATTGTCGGCGGACTGCTGCTCGGTCTGGCCGAAGCTTTGTGGGGCGGCTACGTTGCTACAGGCTGGGTGGATATTATCGGTTTCATACTGGTGATTCTGACCCTGCTGTTCCGCCCTTATGGATTGTTTGTTAAACGCGCGGAGAGAGCATGAAGATTCAACGCACTTGCCTGTCGGCCTTCATGCTGCTGGCAGCGGCATTGCCATTTATCGTAAGCGACCAGTATATTCTGCATGTGGCCATTATCGTGATGTTCTATGCTGTATTGGCGACAAGCCTGAACCTTGTGGTGGGTTATGTCGGCGAGTTCTCCCTGGGGCACACTGCATTTCTGGGAACGGGCGCGTATGCGGCAGCGCTGCTCTCGACCCAGGCAGGCTGGCCAATGTGGGCAACGATCCCGGCCGCCGGGGTGTGCGCAGCAGTCATGGGAACGCTTATCGGCGCGATTACATTGCGATTGCATGGACCGTTTTTCGTCATCATTACCCTGTCGTTCTCGGAAGTGTTGCGGCTGATTGCCAACAATTGGGTTGCTGTGACGAAAGGCCCGATGGGCATTGCCGGCGTGCCGCAGCCGGCCTTTCTGGCGCAGATCGATACTCTGGCCGGCAAGCACTTTTACTATGCCATTGCATGGTCGCTGCTGGCGCTTGCTTTATATCTGGCGTACCGCTTTGTGAACTCCAATGCCGGACGCGCTGCCGTGGCGATTCGGGAAAATAGGTATGTGGCGCAGTCTGTCGGCATTCGCCCGCTGAACTATTCCATGATGGCGCTGGTGCTGGGCGCATTCCTTAGTGGCGCCGCTGGCGGCTTTTATGCCCATTACATTTCATTTGTAGGCCCGGAGATGTTCCGGTTTGCGTTCATGGTCACCATGATCACGATGGTGCTTATCGGCGGCAAGGGCACGCTGATCGGGCCACTGGTGGGGGCGCTGCTGGTCACGTTTCTTGAAGAGTACCTGAGAGAGGCGCAGGAACTGCGATTGTCGCTGTTTGGACTGATCGTTATAGCGATTGTGTTATTCATGCCGAATGGAATCATGGGGTTTGTTTCACGGCATCGTGAAAAGCGGGAGCAGAACCAGGCCAGCCCGCTGAACATGAATGTAAGCGCCACGAACAGGAGGTCGGCATGATGAACATGAGCACGCGCGCACAAGAGAGGCCGCCCGGCGGCGTATTGCAGATCAATGGCTTATGCAAGTCGTTCGGCGGCATACATGCCGTCAAGGATATCAGCTTCACTGT
Source organism: Advenella sp. (assembly GCA_035304425.1). Classification (GTDB taxonomy): domain Bacteria; phylum Pseudomonadota; class Gammaproteobacteria; order Burkholderiales; family Burkholderiaceae_B; genus Advenella. The sequence continues at coordinate 729 of DATGQC010000007.1, read as the reverse complement.
GAATCGCGGGGAAATTGTCGGGTTGATCGGTCCCAATGGCGCCGGTAAAACGACATGTTTCAACCTGATCACCGGTTTTTATGCGCCTACTTCCGGCACCGTCCACTTCGATGAACAGGAGGTCACGGGCGAAAAGCCTTATAGCATGGCACGCCGGGGCATTGTGCGCAGCTTTCAGAAAACCAATATTCTGAAGACGTTGTCGGTGTTTGAGAATGTGCTTACCGGTCACTATATTGAAGCGCGCCAGCCGGTCTGGAAAACATTTTTTCCGACAGCAGCAGTTCGCCGGACCGAAGCGGCGGTGCGTGACAGTGCGGCACGCATTGTCAATACGATCGGCTTGTCACGGCACATGAATGTGCCGGCAGCGCAATTGTCCTGCGGCGAATTGCGCTTGCTGGAGGTGGCGCTGGCACTGGCTGCGAAACCCAGGATCCTGATGCTGGATGAGCCGGCCGCCGGCCTCAATAGTCACGAGGCCCGGGAATTCGGCAATGTACTAAGGAAACTGATTGGCGATCTGGTCGATTCCATTCTGATCGTCGAACACAATATGGGGCTGGTCATGAGCGTATCCGATCGTGTGGTTGTCATGCACTTTGGTCAGAAGCTGGCCGAGGGAACACCAGAGCAGGTGCAGAAAAACGAGAAAGTGGTGCAAGCCTATCTGGGCGCAAACGCAAAGGAACACTCATGAATACCATCACTTTGCCACAGCGATCCGAT
>DATGQC010000006.1:0-10230 GCA_035304425.1 Advenella sp. | reverse complement strand
TGGCACCAGGCGCAATGAATATATCAATATGCTATCGCCGGTATGGGTTGAATGCAAGCACTTCTTCAAGTGCATGACGCCATTCGTTTTGACGCGCATTCACGGAACTTTTCTATATGATAAAAATAAATACGCTCGTACCTCGCATTAGGAAAACGCTATTCAGTTGCCTGGCGTATTGGAGTATCATGCAGTTGCGTTCTATGCTCCAGGGAGCGTCCAGGCCCGGGGCATTGATCATGCGGCACAATAGTTATCTCCTTCCGTCTTACCGTAGAGGAAAAAAATATGGCCCAATATCAAATAGCAGTCATTGTCGGCAGTCTGCGCAAGGATTCGTTTAATCGTAAATTGGCAAGTGCTATCGTCAAGCTGGCGCCGCCCGAGTTCTCTTTCAAGCAATTGGACATTGGCGATTTGCCCCTCTACAACCAGGATGACGATGCGCAACAGGCGGCTTGCGTCAAGCGCCTGAAAACCGAGCTTGCCGCTGCGCAAGGTTTGTTATTCGTTACGCCTGAATATAACCGTTCGATGCCTGGTGTGCTGAAAAACGCCATTGATCACGCATCTCGTCCTTATGGGCAAAACGCCTGGGCGGGCAAGCCTGCCGGTGTACTTGGCGCTTCCATCGGCTCGATTGGGACTGCCATGGCGCAACAGCATTTGCGCAATGTGCTGGCTTACCTGGATGTGCCGACCCTTGGCCAGCCTGAAGCATTTATTCATGTAAAGGATGGCTTGTTTGATGATGCGGGTAATATCGGGCCTGACAGCAGGAAGTTCCTGCAAGGCTGGATGGATCGGTACGTTGCCTGGGTAAAACAGTTTGTTGACTGAGGCTATCGGAAACGCACAAAGCAGCGTACGGGGCCCGTGCTCACTGCACCCTTCTTTGCGCACAGGCCGGCAAGGTACAAAGAGCGGTGCCGGTCTGCTGCAGTCTGCGGTAGCTAGTCTTAACAGAAAATAAATTCGCCATCGACCAATCGCAGTGGTCAGCATCTGTTGCCTGCTTAAATTATCCGGACCTGTGCCTGTCGTGTTCGACGTGGTCGACGCGGTAAGGGCTCAGGTTTTGACGGATCCTTTATTCAATATTCAATACATCAATCGGTCGCGCGGGCGTGGACATGGCCGTTTTTTTCGCATGATTGGCGCCATGGCTGGCTTGGCTACCGCCGCGATCCTTCCGTATACTCCCACATGCCGTCCATGAGCATGCGCACGGCATAGTCGGCAAAACTTCGCCGCACAATCATCTCCCAATTGTCGCCGGTTTTGTCATCAAGACGCCGTAGCAGCACTGACGTTTTGTAGTAGTGGCTTTGCGCGCACTGTCCGAAACCAAATACGCGGGGATGCAAATCCAGCGGGCAGCCTTTAGCCAGAACGGAGCGGGTTTTCGGGCCGCTCAGGTGCAATACGCTGTAGGCGCTGCTCTGGTCGGTCACGGCGCAGAAAACGTGCTGTAAAGCATCGCCAAGGCGTGCCGGCAGACTGGCCGTCTGCGGCCCTTTACCCCGGAGCATCCATTCGTCGGGCGCGAGCCACACGGCGCAATAGTGGTCATATTCGATAACGGTATTAGGTTCGGTCGGCAAGGCCAGGCCGATTGTGTTCAACAGGACAGCTGTCAAATCCGTATTCTCTGGATCTCCCCGCAAATTGACCAACGCTGCCAATGGCGCTTCAGTCAGTGCCACCACTTCGCGTGATCCGTATTCAAAGGCCCCGATACCACCTGTCAGGTCCGCGAGCGGGGTTTGTTGCCTGGAGTCATTCAACATGCTGGCGTGCTCCGTGTACGTCATAGAAAACCGGGTTGCAGATATGGGCCCGGGCAAATGTGCCATCGGGCAACGCTACGGTGACCTTCTGTTGCATGCGCGACCGGCCGTTCCTGATCATGGCAAGCGCTATAGGCTGTTTCAGGGTGGGACTGCGATAGCTTGAGGTCACGTATCCTTGTAACGGTACTATTGCCGGTGCGGCAGGTTCGTTAAGAATGGCTGCGCCCTCGGGCAGCACCGTTTGCCTATCTTCCGAGAGCAGTCCGACAAACTGCTTGCGATTGGGGCCGGCCGTGTCGCTGCGTGCCAGCGAGCGCTTGCCCAGGAAGTCCTTGGACTGCGCCAGCATCCCGCTCATGCCCATGTCAACGGGTGTGGCCGAGCCGTCGGTATCCTGTCCGACAATAATGAAGCCTTTTTCAGCCCGCAGCACATGCATGGCCTCGGTGCCATAAGGCGTAATGTCGAATGGTTCACCGGCATGCATAAGCATTTCCCATATATGACGACCGTAATTGGCCGGCATAGAGACCTCATAGGACAGCTCGCCGGAGAAGCTGACGCGCAGAACCCGTACCGCCACTGCGTCGATGGTACCGTGCCTGACACTCATGAAGGGAAAAGCCTGGCTGTCAAAGTCTATGTCGTGACATACTTGCTGCAGCACCTTGCGGGCGCATGGCCCGGCAACCGTCGCCGTCGCATATTGATCGGTCAGCGAAGTAAGATACACTTTCAGTTCCGGCCATTCGGTCTGTAGCCATCGTTCCATCCAGCTCATTACTTTGGCGGCGCCGCTGGTGGTTGTGGAAATCAGGAAGTGCTGGTCCGATAGCCGCACATTGACGCCATCGTCCAGGATCATGCCGTTTTCGTCAAGCATCAGGCCATAACGGCAGCGTCCCGGCTCCAGACCGGTCCACGAATTGGTATAAATGCGATTCAAAAATGTCGCGGCATCGGGTCCGCGCACATCGATTTTACCCAGCGTGCTGTAGTCGAGCAGCCCGACGCCATTGCGCACTGCCAGACATTCCCGTGCAACCGCTGCGTCCATGGTTTCGTCGTCCCGGGGATAGTAGCGGGCACGCGTCCAGTTTCCCACATCTTCAAAAATCGCACCGTGCGCAACATGCCATTGGTGCAGGCAACTCTTGCGGATGGGATCGAAATACTCGCCAAGCTCTCGCCCGGCGATGGCGCCAAAAGTGACGGGCGTGTAGTTGGGGCGGAATGTAGTCGTGCCCGTTTCCGGTATGGTCTGGCCCAGCGCTTCGGCCAGCACGGCCATACCGTTGATGTTGCCCAGTTTGCCCTGGTCGGTGCCGAAACCCATGGCAGTATAACGTTTGACGTGTTCGACGCTGCGATAGCCTTCGCGCACTGCCAGGTAGATATCGGACACAGAGACGTCGTTCTGAAAATCAATAAATTGTTTGGGTCCGCGGGCAATATCCCTGGCTGTGGCGGTTGACCACATGGGTCGCATGTTGCCTGATAGCACTGGCCCGGTCTGCCACAAGATCCCGTGATCCGCATGCCAGCCCAGCGCGGCAGCCGCCTGGCGGCCCGTCTCGACGCCAGTGTTCAGGGCGGCGGCCAGATCAAACTCACCGTTACAGGCGCCAATCGTTGTCTGCCTGGGTACCTGGCCGTCGGGCACGAAGCAGGCATCCACTTCACGCCAGCGGGGCTTGCCGCCGGACTGGGCATGCAGATGCACAACCGGGTTCCAGCCGCCGGATACGGCGAGCAGATCGCAGGGCAGGGTGTACGTTTTTAACTGACCGTTGGCAGGATCGCCCAAAGGGCGCACAGCCACGCTGTTGATATGACGTTTGCCATCGGCATGGCTGATGACTGTCTGCCACAGAATCTGTATGTCATGTGCTGCAAGTGCGGGCGGCACGATCGCGGCGTCGGCCGTGCGAGCGTCAACCACGGTAACCTGGGCGCCGCTGCGGTGCAGGTCCAGTGCTGTCTGGTAAGCGCTATCATTGTTGGTAAATACCACGGCGCGTCTACCGGGCAGCACGCCAAACCGGCAGATATAGGCGCTGATCGCCGATGCCAGCATAATCCCCGGCAAGTCATTGTTGCCGAACGCGATTGGACGTTCATGGGCGCCTGTGGCCAGAATCACATGCGCCGCGCGGATCTTCCAGAGGCGTTCGCGTACGCCCTTGCGCAGCTGTAGCGGCAGATGATCGGTCAGTCGCTGGCACACGGTCACCAGGTTGTGGTCCTGATAACCAAAGGCGGTCGCGCGCGACAACAGCTGGACCTCGGGCATGCCGGCCAATTCGTTCGTGATCTGAGCGAGCCACTGCCCGGCGGGCATGCCGTTGATCGAGGCACATGCATGCAGCAGGCTGCCGCCCGGATCCCATTGGTCGTCGACCAGGATGACGCGCGCGCCCGATCTTGCCGCACTGTGCGCGGCGGCGAGCCCGGCCGGTCCGGCGCCGACGATCAGTAGGTCACAATGGGCATAGGTTTTTTCATAGCGATCAGGATCGGGTTGCGCCGGAACGGTTCCCAGGCCGGCGGCATTGCGGATGTGTTCTTCATACTTTCCCCACCAGCGGCGCGGCCACATAAATGTTTTGTAATAGAAGCCCGCGGGAATAAAGCGCGACAGATATTGCATGAATGCGAACCGGTCGTGCTCAATATCGGGTCGGGCATTGACGCTGCTGGCAGTCAGTCCTTCATATAGCTCGACTTCGGTAGCACGCGCGTTGGGCACGGCATATGCGCCATTCTCCAGCTGGACGATGGCATTGGGTTCTTCGACGCCGGCGGCCATGATGCCGCGGGGGCGGTGATATTTGAAACTGCGAGCGACAAAGTGGATGCCATTTGCCAGCAGGGCAGAGGCCAGCGTGTCGCCCTGGTAGCCAGCGTACCATTTACCATTAAACTGGAACCGCAGCGGCTTGTTTCGGTCGATACGGCCGCCATGGGCCAGACGGTGTGACTGGGTCATGTCTGCTCCCTGTCGGATGCGCCGATTTTTTCAACTGATTTGAATTGATAATGGCGGGTGTCGCGTTCGGCAATAAACCAGCGTCGGCAGCCATGGGTATGTACCCATTGCTCGCGGTGGATCCCTAAAGGATTCCTGCGCATGAACAAATAGTCGCCCCATTGTTCATCTGAAAGGTGTTCGGGGCTGGCGGGACGCGCTATGCCGGCTTCGCCGCCGAAACTGAATTCGCTTTCGGCACGTTCACCGCACCATGGGCATCGTATGACAAGCATGATTGTAGTCCTAGTGCGCAACGGCAGCGGCGCCGTGTTCGTCGATGAGACGACCGGTATAGAAGCGGTCTATGGAGAAAGGGGCATTCAGCGGGTGCGGTTTGTCGTTGGCGATGGTGTGGGCAAATACCCAGCCCGAGCCAGGGGTGGCCTTAAAGCCACCGGTACCCCAGCCACAATTGAAATACAGTCCTTTGATCGGCGTTTTGGATATGATGGGGCAGGCGTCGGGGCTGATGTCGACAATGCCGGCCCACTGTCGGTTCATGCGCACGCGGCTCAAACTGGGGAACATCTCCACAATGGCCTGCAAAGTGTGCTCGATGCTCTGGAAACTGCCGCGTTGGCCGTAGCCAGTGTATTGATCAATGCCGGCGCCGATAACCAGGTCGCCTTTATCGGACTGGCTGATATAGGCATGTACGGCATTAGACATGACCACAGTATTGATGGCAGGCTTAACCGGCTCGGATACCAGGGCCTGCAGGGGATGGCTCTCCAGCGGCAGGCGGATGCCGGCCATATCGGCAAGCACACTTGAATGGCCGGCCGCCACGACCGCCACTTTCCTGGCCCTGATGAATCCCTTGCCGGTATCAACCCCCAGGACGACGCCGTCCTTCTTGCGAATGTTGGTCACTGGACAGTTCTGAATGATATCGACACCCAGTTGATCGGCCGCGCGGGCAAAGCCCCAGGCGACCGCGTCATGCCGCGCCACGCCGCCCCGGGGCTGGAATGAGGCGCCCAGCACCGGGTAGCGACTGTCCAGATTGATCAGCGGTTCCCGCTGCCTGATCTGTTCGCGGTCAAGCCATTGGCCGTCCACGCCGTTGTACAAATTGGCGTTAATGCGCCGCCGGGTATCACGCACTTCTTGCAGGGTATGCGCCAGATTCATTACGCCGCGCTGGCTGAACATGACGTTGTAGTTCAGCTCCTGGGACAGGCCTTCCCATAGTTTCATTGCTTTTTCATAGAGCTGGGCCGATTCGTCCCATAGGTAGTTGGAGCGCACGATGGTGGTATTGCGGGCGGTGTTGCCGCCACCGAGCCAGCCTTTTTCCACAACGGCAATATTGCGTATGCCATGGATCTTGGCCAGATAATAGGCGGTGGCCAGGCCATGGCCGCCCGCGCCAACAATCACTACGTCATATTCGCTTCTGGGTTCAGGGCTGTGCCAGGCGCGACCCCATTTCTCGTTATGGCTTAACCCGTTGCGGATCAGGCTGAAAATTGAATAGCGGTTGCGCATGCGGTCCTCGTAGCAATCCTGTTACGCCATGTCCAAGTGGGCGCCGTGACTGCAAGTAGAGCAAATCGGGGAGGGCGCAGATAGAATTTTTTCGTCTATTTATTGGAATAATTACGCCATCATTGTGGCGTTTTCGGCTTGCGCAGAATGTTTAGTGGAAATCCCGGCGTCCGGGAAATACTTCGCTCACATAGTCGACGGCGTCGCAATTGTGTGTGGCCGGCAGCGACGCGGGCAACGGCGCCCGATTGCGCCACTGGCCAGGCGACATATCAAAGGTAGTTCGGAACTCCCGTCCCATATGCGACGCATCGGCAAACCCGCAGGCGCTGGCGATGGCGGAGATGGTTTGGGTAGAGTGAGTCAGCATCCAGGCGGCCATGCGCAGGCGAATCCCCCTGGAATACGCTTGCGGGCTCATGCCGGACGCTTGCTTGAAAAGCCGTTCCAGCTGCCGCACCGAAATATTCAGTTTTCCCGCCAGCGTATCCAGATCGAGCGCATTGCCCACATGTTGCTCCATCAACAGTATCGCGCGTCGCACCACGGGATGGGTGTCTGGTGCGATGCCGGGCGGCAGCGGCTGGGGCGTCGTATGGGGATTGGCATTGTCTATTTGCAGAATTCGCAAGGCTTTTTGCACAATGGCATGGTCCATATGACGCTTGAGGATGTCGGCGGCGACATCGATGGACGCGCGTCCGCCCGAACACGTAATGCGGCGCCGATCGCAGACGTACAGCCGATCCGCAACAATCAGGTCCGGGTCGGCCTGCGGGAACTGTTCGACAAAATCCCAGTAATGAAACCAACTGACGCAGATACGGTGATCGTGCATGACACCGGCCTGCATCAATGCAAAAACCCCGGTGCATACGCCAACCAGATTGACGTTCTTGTCCGCCGCTTGCTGTATAAATAGTTTTTGTGCATGACTGAGCGGCAGCCCGGTATGCAGCAGACCGCCGACCACCACCAGATAATCAAATCGCGCCGGATCCCCCAGTTTTTCCGAGGGCATCACCTGGATGGCGCTGGATGCGCTGACCGGCGCCAGCGTTTCATCGACCACATGCCAGGTACAGCGCACCGGTTGGCTGTAATCGCCTTCGTCGCCGGCCAGACGCAGAACATCGAGCAATCCCGAGAATGCAGTCAGCGTAAAGTGCGGCAATAGCAGAAAACCGAAGCGAATGGGCGCTGTATCCGTGGGTTTAGAGGGCATGTTATCTTTCGGTTAGCGCAAGTTTGGCGCCCAGCGCAACGAAGGCGGCGGCAAAGCTGCGGCGCAGCCAGACCATGACCGGGGGCCGGGAAATCACGTGCTGTCGAACTGCAGCAGCAAAGATCCCGTAGCACGCAAAGACGACAAATGTCATGGCCATGAACACGGCAGACAGCTCCAGCATGATCGGTAGCGGGTTGTCGGCAGCAGTGCCGACAAATTGCGGCAAAAAGGCGAAGAAAAATATAGACAGCTTGGGGTTGAGCACATTGACGGCAATTGCGGAGCGAATGACATCCATATTGGAGCGGGGCATGGCGTCGTTGTCGATGTTCAGCGCGCCGCGCGCGCGCAAGGTAGTGAATGCCATATACAGAAGGTAGGCGACGCCAGCGTACCGGAGCATTTCAAATGCCAGGGCGCTGGTATGCAGCAACGCCGCCAGGCCGGTGATGGCTGCGAACATGTGCGGCAATATGCCCAGGGTGCAGCCGAAGGCGCAGATAACGGCGGCGCGTCGTCCCCGCGACAGGCCGGCTGCGACCGTAATAATGACGCCTGTGCCAGGCGATACCACCACGATCAGGGATGTCAGTAAAAATTCCAGACTCATACTGTAGCTCCGGTAAAAGGTTTTGCGGGCAGGCAAAGATGCGATTGTCCGTCTAGCTTATACCAGTGTGTGCCAGGCAAACAACTTATAAATGGGATAATTTGCGACGGCGTGCAATAATCTGCTGTATCCATTCGTAGCCGCTGACCAGCAAGATGCCGAGCAGAACCATCAGGGCGCCGGCCAGGAAATTTGGTTCCAGCGGCTCATCCAGCAGCCAGACGCCAAAAGCGATGCCGAAAAGCGGTGTCATGAAAGACAGAACGCCTAACCGGGATGCCAGATATTGCCGCAGCAGCCAGAACCACAAGAGCAGACTGCCGAAAGACACGACCAGAATCTGGAATGCCATCGCGGCAAACGCGCGCGGTGTCGGATTGAAATAAGTCTGGTCCATGAGGATGGCAGCGACGATCAGAACAGCGAAACCGCCAAGCAACTGATACAGCAGCGTGTGCGTGCTGGGGCAATTATTAAGACGGGTAGTGCGTATAACAACGGTGGTCGCACCCCAGGCCATGGCTGCGCAGATGCCAAGTACGTCGCCCAGCAGCGGATTGGCGCCACCGGTATCGGCTGACCCGCTGCGGCCGGTAAAGGTCACGACAATGCCGGCGAAAGCGATGGCGATGCCCAGCCACTGGACCCTGCTCAGACGTTCGTCGGGCACTTTCCAGTAAAGCCCCAGGGCGGCAAACACCGGAGCAGTGTAAAGGAAAATGACCATATGTGAGGCCGTGGTGTGGTGCAGGCCTTCGGCCACCAGCAAAAATTCCAGGGCAAAAAGCAGTCCTGCGGCAATCCCGGGTTTCCAGGTTCCATCAGAGAGCACAATGCGATCGCCCCGTGCATAAATAAGGATATACACCATGATGGCTGAAATACCGGAGCGCAAGGCAATCTGGAAAACCGGCGCGACGTCCGGCGCTGCTCCCTTGAGCACGACTTGTTGCAGGCCCCAAATTGCGCAAGTAAGCAGCATCAGTCCGGTGGCTTTGCGATCAATTGCCCTGCGGTGTTCCATTTTGGTTCCTGTTCCAGATAAATCTATTGGTGAAACAGGATTATCTCATTGACGGATAATCGCCATATACTGTAAATATGACAATCGATATCGGTATTAAGTCAATTATCGGGATCAGGCTAATCTGTTATGCGCGAGCGCCCGTCAAAGATGAGGTGCCGGTTTGGCAGCGGCGGTGGCGAAAAATGCCGGATATTGGCCGTTGCCCCATTCGTGTCGATATCGCTGTCAGTGCGTCACGTCTGCTGGTCTTTAAATCTCTTACGCAGCCCTTGATATGGTCACGCTCATGAAAAAAACCGGCTTTTCAGCCAAATATGCGACGCATTTGCGTCGTCCCCCGTTTGAGACGGCATTGCCGGCGCCCATCGTCTTTCGGGCGGTGAGTGTGCAGGCAGACACGGTTTATCCGCGTCATATTCACAACTGGGGAGAGTTTGTCTACTCCTTCAGCGGTATCATGGAGATCGAGCTGGCCCGCCAGCATTATCTTGCGCCGCCCCAATATGGTCTTTGGCTTCCTCCCCGTACCGAGCATATCGCCTTCAATCGTCATGCCGGCATCCACTGTTCGCTATATGTGGATGCCGCGCTGTGCCGGACCTTGCCAGACATCACTTGTGCATTGACAGTGAGTCCGTTTATGCGGGCGCTGCTCGATGAGCTGGGCAGAAAGCCGCCTGCCATTGCAGCCACGTTGCAGGAGCAACGCCTGTTACGGGTATTGGTGGATCAGCTGGAGCAGGCCGAGTGTGCCGGGACCTATCTGCCCACGTCAGATGATCCGCTGCTCAAACCCGTGCTGCTTGCGCTACAGGCCAATCCGGGCGATGCGCGCACGATCGCCGAGTTTGCGGCGATCAGCCATACCACTGAAAGAACCTTGATGCGCCGTTGCCAGCGAGACCTGGGTATGTCATTTGTCGAATGGCGACAGCGGCTCAAGGTGCTGGCTTCGCTGGCGCGGCTTGACCAGGGAGAAACCGTGGAGGCGATTGGCCTGGATCTGGGTTACAGCAGCGCGTCGGCATTCATCAGCATGTTTCGCCGCCT
>DATGQC010000005.1:0-14363 GCA_035304425.1 Advenella sp. | reverse complement strand
AGCCGCCCTGTATAACCGAGGGCACGCCCTGTACGTAGGGCCCCTGGCTGACCTGCACATAGTTTTGCAGCAACAGGGAAACGCCAATGGCCGTAATCAGCGGGGCCAGGCGATTGGTGGTGCGTAACGGACGGTACACGGTGCGTTCAATATACCAGCCATACAGCCCGGTAATAAACATGGTGACCATCAGGGTAAGCAGCAAGGAAAGCGCCAGCGAATCTATGCCAAGAAATGTGAATACGGCAAATGCAATTGCAGTGATATAGGCGCTGATCATGTAGATTTCGCCATGGGCGAAATTGATCATGCCGATAATGCCATAAACCATGGTGTAGCCAATTGCAATCAAGCCGTAAATGGCGCCCAGCGTAATGCCATTTACCAATTGCTGGCCCAGAATATACCAATCCATGATTGTGCCTTTTCAGGGTGAAGACAAAGGTCTGGCGTTTCGAAAAAAAACAGCCATCGCTTCTTGGAAGTATTGATGCAGCAAATGCAGACGGCGCATGGTGATGTCATGCGCCGTCCCGTTCTGATCTTACTGTTTGTACTCTACGTACTTGCCGTCTTTGTTCCAGACATACAGTACAAAGTCATTGGATTTGAGATCACCCTTCTCATCCCAGCCTTTGTTGCCGGTGACCGTAGGCACCGGATTGGCCTTGAGCCAGTCGGCCAGCTTGGTGCCGTCTGTCTCGTCCTTGTTGGCTGCCAGTGCCGCCGCAACAGCCTGCACTGCAGCATAGGAATACAGCGTGAAGCCCTCGGCGTCGCTGCCTGATTTTTTCAGCTCATCGACCACGCCTTTGGAAGCCGGGTCATTGCGGGGATCCTTCAGAAAACTCATGTACACGCCTTCGGCATTCTGTATGCCGCCTGCGGCAGTCACGAAGGCAGGATCAGCGATGCCGTCATCGGAAATAAAGGGCGTTTTCAGACCCTGCTGACGCATCTGCTTGACCAGTACTCCAGCCTCGGCATACAGACCGCCAAAGAAAACGGCATCGACATCGGCGCCCTTGATTTTTGTGACCAGCGCATTGTAGTCCCGCTCGCCGCGCGTCACACCGTCTTCAAGCACGACCTCAATACCCAGCTCCTTGGCCGCATCGCGCGTGGCATTAGCCAGACCGACCCCATAGGTGTCTTTGTCATTGATAATCGCAACACGCTTGACCTTGAGTACATCCTTCATGAATTTTGCATCCACTTCGCCCTGCTGGTCATCGCGTCCGCAGGTGCGCAGAATCGTTGACAGATCACGCTCTGTAACCTTGGGATTGGTGGATGCCGGAGTGATATTCAGAATATTGGCTTCGTCATAAATTTCGGATGCGGGGATGGTGCTGGACGAACAAAAGTGTCCGATCACGGCCGTGACTTTTTCCTGATCGACCAGGCGGTTGGCGGCAGCTACCGCCTGCTTGGGATCACATGCGTCATCGGCAGTAACCAGCTTGAGCTGTTTGCCATTGACACCACCCTTGGCGTTGATGGCATCGATGGCGGCCTGTGCACCCGTCTGCAACTGCTTGCCGAAAGCCGCGCTGCCCCCTGTCATGGGCGCGCCCAGGCCGATTTTGATTTCATCTGCGGCCAGCGCCGGCGTCCCGAAGGCAGCGGTAAGCGCGGAGGCCAAGAAAACTCTCTTCAACATTTTATTCATGCTTTTCTCCTGATCGACGAGCATGGGTCCTGCACGAGGCAAAACCAATTATGAATATGCGACAGGCAGACGCCGGCCACACCACTTACCACCACTACCACACATTCTGCTCCACGATGGGCTGATTGTTCAAAACACGTTCCCAGCTCATACGTGAGAGGTCAAGACTGCGATACTTTCCAAATTCGATAAGCTCGGCCAGCCCGCGACCAACAGCGGGTGATTGTTGCATACCATGTCCGCTGAAACCATTAGCGTAAACCATATTTTCTACAGCCGGGTGATACCCCAGAATCACATTCTGGTCGAAGGTGTTGTAGTCATAATGGCCCGCCCACGCATGCTCGCAGCGCAGCGCCTCGAAGGCCGGAACACGTGCGGCCAGAATCGGCCATAACAGTTCGTCGAACAACTCATGCTGAACGTCATAATCGAAGCACTCGGGATCCTGTTCCGGGGGAGGCTGTATGCCGCCGATGTAGCCTTCGCCCTCGGGATGAAAATAGGCCCCGCTCGGATCGATCACCATAGGGCAGTCGGGAATTTTCTGTGGGCAGGTGAAATAGAAAACGCAACGCTTGCGCGACTCCTGCGGCAAGACCACGCCCACCTGCGCCGAGAGTGCCGCGGCTCCGGTGCCTGCTGCGTTGACCAGCGTACCGCAGGCTATCTGCCTGCCGCTTTTGAGGGTCACGCCCGTCACGGTCCTGCCGGTTTTATTGATCGCCACAACCTCATCTTCAAGGTAGGTCACGCCCTGGGCGATTGCCTTGCGACGGAAGGCGCGCATCATGCCGTAGGCATCCAGCCAGCCTTCACCCGTCACGCCATAGGACCCAAGCGCCAGGTCGTCCACGTTCAGCCACGGCCACGTTGCCTTCAGTTCAGCAGGGGTTTTCAAAACGATGTCGGCGCCCAGGCTGCGTTGCAGCGCATTATTTTCACGCATGACTTTCTCGCCCCCGGGAGTGGACAGAAACAGGTAGCCTTTTTCCTGAAAGCCCACGTCCGGGCGGTCGCCATCGACCGCCAGCGTGTCGCCCAGGTCGCGCAGAAACGCCGTGCCGAACTGCGACAGCTGGATATTTTCCGGCGTTGAAAACTGATGGCGGATGGATGCGGCAGACAAGGCCGTTGCGCATTTCTGATAACTGGCATCTTTTTCGATCACCAGAATTGAACCGTCGAACGAAGATGAAGCGCTCAGGAAATAAGCCAGAGAACTGCCCGTGGCTGCACCACCAACGATCACGACATCATATTGACTATTCACACCGAATTTTCCGGGAAGAAGTTAAGACATATATCTAAATTCTCATAAGAAAAAAAATTCGTCAATATTTTTTTTAAGTTTAAACGTAAATTTTTAACATGTATTTTTTATTGTTATTAATCAATAGGTTACGATAGATAAAAATCAGCCGTTTCCTATGGAAAACCCTTATTAAAATATAATTCCGACAGGAAATTTGTGATTATCACAATTGAAATAGTGGAAAATCAACGCGACATTTCGCTTTCCGGCATGACCGTGACAGACGTCTTCAGGCTATGCGCACTGCTTCCGTACATCATGCCCCGAATTGGGGAGACATCGGAAAAATCCCGTCCCCAGCACAGGGTGATGTGCTCCTGGTCGGGAAACAGGTTATTGGTCGGGTCAGAATCCACCCAGCCATGGCCTGGAATATAAACGGATACCCAGGCATGCGAGGCATCGGCGCCGATCAGCCTGGGTTGACCTGCCGGTGGATGGGTCAGCAGATAGCCGCTGACATAGCGCGCGGCCAGGCCGATGGCGCGCAGGCAGGAGATCATGAAATGGGCGAAATCCTGGCAGACGCCGCGACGCTTCTGGAACACCTCCTGCACCGGCGTAGAGATGGTCGTGGCCTGCGGATCGAAAACAAATTCATTGAAGATACGTTCCTGTAACGCCCCCACCGCAGCCAGCACGGGCATGCCGGGACGAATGGTCTGCATCGCCCAATCCCGGATGGCAGGCAGCAGCCGGATATGGTTTGATTCAAAGCGAAACTGGGTGGCTTCAAAATCGTAGGGCAGATACGTTTTCCCAGACATATAGCGCAAATGCTTCACGACCTCTTCCCAGGGCGGCGTGTTGTCGCTGTCGGGCAACTGGCGATGGCTCAGGCTGACGACGGAATGCGCGCGTACGGCCAGCCTGTTGTGATCGCCCATGAGTGTGAAATACTGCAGAGGATTGCCAAAACAGTCCAGCAGGAAATCGATCTTGTCCGGACATGGATCGATATCGATGGTGTGGGACTGTGGTCCCTGCCAGGACAGAATGCGCGGAGACAGACGCAGTATCTGTCGCGACTGGGTCACCGGCGAGTGGTAATCATATTCCGTGTCATGCTGAATGTGATAGGTAACCATTACAGGAACTCCTTGTTGGGCGCCTCAAGACCGGTATCGCTCGAAATGGTCTCGGTAACAAGGAAATATTGATGGCTAATGCTGTTAGCGTATATGGACAGCCCATGAGAAATATCGGCGCATACACTGGCCAGTTGCTGGTATATCTGTCCGGCTGCCGGCGTGCCCACGGCAAACCGCGCCAGATCAATCGCATCCAGATCGCCCAGCGCCTTTTGCAGGATCTGCCTGCTCTGCGCTTCCTGAACATTGAACGCAGCGCTGTTGTCCAGCAGGCTCTGACACAGATAGCGCAGTGAATAAGGATTGCTGCGGTCAAACACCAGCAGATACAGCACTGCCAGCATCTCTTCCTCGCGGTGGTAACGTGCGCGATAGGTGACGATACTGTAGGCGATTTCCAGCAGCGACTCGAGCATAATGGTTTTGTCATGCTCGCTCTGCTTGAGAAAAAATCCCAGCGTATCGCTCATGCGGCCAAGCTTTTCGATCAGGCGGCCAAGCAGCAAAAAGCTCCAGCCTTCGTCGCGCGTCATTTGCTCATGCGTAAAGCCAGAGAGAATCGAACAACTGGCGAACAGTTCCTGCATGCGCTGCTGCACCACGGTCAAATCGAATTCGGTCGTGCCCAGATAAGCCGGCATGTAGTTGACGACCCACCACACATCCAGCGACAGCCTTTCCCGTATATTGAACGCGCACTGGTGCAGATAGTTCACGTTGTTGGTCAGCGCGCCGCTAAGCGACGAGGGCGCCAGCGACGCGCCCAGCTGATGACGAATGAAATTGATGTCATAGGTATCGTCCTGGCCGATGGCTTGTGCCGACGGCACGGGCAACACGTGCAGATCCGTACTCAATTTATACAGCAGCGTGATCAGCGTTTCTTTCTCGGTCACGCGCTCGGTCAGGTTGCGTATGATGGTGCGCAGCAACAATACCGACAACTCGGCGCGGATGCCATAGCGCCCCATCCAGAACAGATTCTCGCCGATACGGGCCGGGGTGGTCGTATGTGCCGCCAGCAATTGGTCGAGCGTCAGCGGCCTGGCTTCAAACGCGTCCGGTACGCTGCGCACGCGGGCGCGGGCGGGCGGGACGGTAACGACCGTCGGCGCCGCGGGACGGCCCACTCGACAGACCCACAGATCCTTGTTGATCTGCCGGTTGCGCGAGGACAGTACCGGCGTATTGCTTTTGTCTTCGACCCGCACCACGCCGCCGGGCATAACCTGATAGGAACCATCGTGGGTCAGGGTAGCAAAAACCCGCATGGTAAAGCGGCGCATCTGCAACTGTCGCGATTCAAGATCAATTTCCGGAATGCAGGCCAGCGGCATCACTTCGTGCGCCACCAGCGAACGCGGGCTGCTTTCCAGTCGCTGCAACAGCGCGTCGCGCTGCGCCTGATTCAGATCAGGCACGTATTGCGGGCTGGCGCGCATGGATGAAAAGCTGGATTTGAACATGAGCGAATCAAACCGTGAGCGGGCATAATCCAGATTGGCCTCGTCACCGCACCACCAACTGCGGATCGAATCCATCAACAAAGGTTCGCCACGCAAATGCTGGCAGATGCCAGGCAAAAATTCCAGCATGCCTGCCGATTCGAGCACGCCCGAGCCCAATGCATTGCACACCGTCACATTGCCTTTGCGGATGGCCTGCAGCAGCCCCGGAATACCTGGATAGTCGCTGCCATACAGCTCCATCGGATCGCATTCATTATCTTCCAGGCGGCGCAACACCACATGCACCCGCTGCAGGCCCCGCAACGTCTTGAGGTACAGCAGATCGTTGCGTACCGTCAGATCCAGGCTTTCGGTAATTGGCACACCCATTTGTCGTGCCAGAAACACGTGTTCGAAATACGCGGGATGTTTGGGGCCGGGCGAGAGCAACACCGTGACGACGTTGCCGTCTTCAACCGACATGCTCGACAGCAGCGTGTGGCGCAGGGCACGGAAATAGTCGGTTTGCGGATGAACCCGCAACTGGTTGAACAACGCCGGCAGCGCCGTACTCATGATCTGGCGGTTCTGCAGGGCATAGCCCGCGCCCAGCGGCCCCTGGGTGCGATCCTTCAGCACCCGCCACTGCCCTTTTTCATCGCGGGCAATATCCACGGCATACATATGAAGGTGATTTTCGTGCGTATCCAGGGCATTGATGCAAGGCCATAGAAAGCCCCGCTGCCCGAAGATGAGCGAGGGCGGCACCAAGCCCCGCCGAATCAGTTGCTGGGGTCCGTAAATATCGCGCAACGTATCGTTGATGACAGCCGCGCGCTGGGCCACGGCCAGCTCAATGAAGTCCCATTCCTGGGCAGAAATCACATATGGAATAACACTAAGCGATTCCCAGGGCTCTGTGCTGCCGTCTTCGCTATAGGCGTTATAAATACTGCCCCGGTTCTGGATATTTTCGGAGATATACGCCAGAAAGCCCTTGAGGTCATCGGGAGCAAGGTTCCTGAGCGCCGAGAGCACATACTCCCACTCCGGCGCCAGGCGTCCCGCCTGGTCACGCAGCTCGGAAAACGCGCCATCCGGGGAAGGGCTCAGTAATTGGTCAAGGGAAAAGTCCATGCAACCATTGATGATGACTTTACAATGAGTCATTGTACGCAATTTCGACCAGACGCCTACCCCTGGCGCCGTCTAATCGGCCAGACCGATGCACCTGCGCCACACCCCTGCCGGTGTGACTCAGGCGCCCGAAGGCAGCCACAACGTACTGCGTCGTCAGCGCGCCCGTGCCCCGCCGGCTCACCTGACGCCGCAGGCGTACGCTGAGACTACTGGACCGGCTGCCACAGAAAATCATTGTTGATGCCCTGGCCGATCACATCCATTTTTTCCAGGTAACGGGTCAGCCAGTCATGCAGCCCTGCCTTGAAAATCTCATCGATCGTGGTATAGCGCAGGTCTGCATCCAGCCTTCCCGCCAGGCGCAGGGTCTCATCGGATTTGGCATTGCGCACTTTTTGCAGATGAGTCAACAGCTCGCGCGAGGAATGAGCCAGAGAGTGCGGCATATCCGGGTGCAAAACAATCAATTCGATCACCCGTTTGGGATCGACCGTTTCACGAAACACCTGGCGATAGATTTCCAGGCCGGAGAGCGAACGCAGTACGGCGGTCCAGTGGTACAACTGGGTCACCAGCTTGCGCTTGTCGTCGGCCGCATTTTCCAGGTAGAAGCGAATTTCCAGCATGCGCGCCGTATTGTCAGCACGCTCCAGATAGGTGCCCAGGCGCATGAAATTGTACGTTTCATTGCGCAGCATGGTGCCTTCCTGCGCCCCCAGCGTCTGCAGAGAACGGGTCTTGATCCATTCGAAAAAACGCGTCGGGTTGCTGGCAAGAATCGGCGTCTTGAGCAGGCGGCTCATCTCCAGCCAGGTAAAGTTGATGGTTTCCCATACCTCGGAAGTGACGGTCCCCCGTATCGCCCGCACGTTTTCCCGCGCCAGCCGGATGCATGAAGCGACCGATGAGGTGTAATTCTTGCTATTGACCACAAAGTCAATCACCCGGGCGGCGCTGACAGCACCGCATTCGGCCTCGTACTGCTCCAGCGTTTCCAGGGTTGCCAGGACACTGCGCCAGCTATAGTCCGAATGATCCTCGTCATTGGTCATGAGGGTCGTCTGGTAGCAGACTTCCAGCAGACGCACGGTATTTTCTGCCCGCTCCAGGTAACGGGACATCCAGTAAATATGATCGGCGGTACGACTTAACATGTTTCTTCCTTATTCTTCATTCGACGATGATGTGCTGTGCCGGCGGCGCCAAGGGGCGCCCAGATGGCAGCCATCAACCTGCGCTACGCGTCCTGCCGGCAAACCTAGCCGCGCCGGCTGATGACCCAGGTATCCTTTGTACCGCCTCCCTGCGACGAATTGACCACCAGCGAGCCCTCTTTCAATGCCACGCGGGTCAATCCGCCGGCGGCCATGCGGATCGTCTTGCCAGACAGCACAAAGGGCCGCAGATCCACGTGGCGCGGAGCGATGCCGGCTTCGACGAAGGTCTGGCAAGTGGACAACGCCAGTGTGGGTTGGGCAATATACTTGGCCGGATCCTTCCTGATCAGTTGCTCGAACAGGGCCAGCTCATCCCGTGTGGCCGCCGGCCCGACCAGCATGCCGTAGCCGCCGGCACCATGCGTTTCCTTGACCACCAGCTCCTTCAAATGAGCAAGCACATAGGCCCTGTCCTCTTCGTTGCGACACATATAAGTGGGCACGTTGTTCAGCAACGGCTTTTCGCCCAGATAGAAGCGGATCATTTCCGCCACATACGGGTACACCGACTTGTCATCGGCAATGCCGGTGCCAATGGCGTTGCACAGCGTCAGATTGCCGGCTTTATAGGCCCGCATCAGACCGGCCACGCCCAGTGCCGAGTCCTTGCGAAACACCTCGGGGTCCAGGAAATCATCATCCAGGCGGCGATACATCACGTCGACACGCTGCGGCCCTTGCGTGGTTCTCATGTAGACATAATCGTCCTTGACGAACAGGTCCTTGCCTTCGACCAGCTCCACGCCCATTTGCTGCGCCAGAAACGTATGCTCAAAATAGGCGGAGTTGTACATGCCCGGCGTGAGTACGACAATGGTGGGCTTGTCGATGCCTTCGGGCGCCGATTCGATCAGGGTTTCAAGCAGCAGATCGGGGTAATGCGCGATCGGGGTCACCTTGATTTTGCTGAAAAGGTCCGGGAACAGGCGCATCATCATCTTGCGGTTTTCCAGCATGTAGCTCACGCCAGACGGCACGCGCAGGTTGTCTTCAAGCACATACAGCTCGCCCTGGCCGGCGCGCACGATGTCAATACCCGCAATGTGCGCATAGGTGCGGTGCGGTACATCCAGACCGACCATTTCCGGGCGGTATTGCGTGTTATTGATAATCAGATCGGCAGGAATGAGGCCGGCGCGGATCATGTCCTTGTCGTGGTAGACGTCATGCAGGAACATATTCAGGGCCCTGACCCGCTGCTCGACGCCGCGCTGCAGGGCATTCCACTCCCTGAGGGGAAATACGCGGGGAATAATGTCAAACGGAATGGTCCGCTCGGTGCCATCGCCATCGCCCGATACCGAGAAAGTAATTCCCACCTGCTGGAACAGCGCTTCGGCTTCTTCGCGCTTGTTCAGCAGCAAATCGGACTCCTGCTCATCCAGCCACTTCAGGTATTCCTCGTAGTGCTTGCGGGGGACCGGCTTCTTTTTTGTCTCTTCCAGCCAGATCTCGTTATAAAACTTGGGAGCCATAAACCTGTTTCCTTTGTTAACTGATTGCGCAGAATTGCCAAAGCAAAAGTGATGCCACTTTTCAGGCTGCAGTGCGGCAGCGACAGGGCCGTATTCGGTCACGACGAACAGGGGAAAGTACGAATTGGATGCGACCTCCTTTAGTGTTAAATTTCCTTTAAGAAATTTTTTGACTTTAAGAAAGGATAGAAGTACGCTACACAAATGAAAACCAAAGGTTGGATAAGCATTGCCTGTGCTGCCGCATTGCCTGTGCTGCATGTACCGGGGCAACGCCAGCGTCATGCCGGCACACCGCCTGCAATTCAAATGTGAAAGCAACTCCTGCCTAATGCTGCGGCCACAACAGTTGTAGCCACAACAAGGGGCAACACGCTGGTTAAAGCCCGGGTTGAAGCACTGTTTACGCTGTAACCAGCATGCCGCTTAAACAGGTTTGGTTGGAAATTTCATTCGCAATTATTTTTGTGTTAACAATAGCATATAAGACAGAATCGTCGTCAAGCTGCGCTGCGCGAGGTTCGTTGGCAATTATTAACAGTTCAGCTGTCGCCCGTGTGCTTGTTGTTACCAACATTGTTGTTACTGTCATATAACCCGGTTCTGCCGGCAAACAAGGAAACCGAAAATGGATTCAGTCAAGGAATTATTCAGCGCACTGGGCATCGCCCAGGAATCGGTCACCGGTGGCTCGCTGCCGGTTCACTCGCCGGTTGACGGCTCGCGCATTGCCGATGTCACGGAACACACGGCACAGCAAACGCACCAGGCGATTGACCAGGCCGCCGCCGCCCAGAAGGCATGGCGTAATGTGCCGGCGCCGCGTCGTGGCGAGCTGATCAGGCTGCTGGGTGAAGAATTGCGTGAACATAAGGCGGCCCTGGGTCGCCTTGTGTCGGTTGAAGCCGGCAAGATCACCGCCGAAGGTGAAGGCGAAGTGCAGGAAATGATCGACATTTGTGATTTTGCGGTCGGCCTCTCGCGCCAGCTGTACGGCTTGACCATCGCGTCCGAACGGCCCGGTCACCGCATGATGGAAACCTGGCACCCGGTGGGCGTGGTTGGCGTGATAACCGCGTTCAATTTCCCGGTGGCCGTATGGTCCTGGAATACGGCGCTGGCGCTGGTATGCGGCAACGCCGTCATCTGGAAGCCCTCGGAAAAAACCCCGCTCACGGCACTGGCAACCCAGGCGCTGTTTGAACGTGCCCTCAAGCGCTTTGGCGATGCGCCGGCTCATCTGGCGCAGGTGGTCGTAGGCCGGCGCGATGTGGGTCAGGTGCTGGTAGACAGCCCCAAGGTTGCCCTGGTATCGGCTACCGGGTCAACCCGTATGGGTCGCGAAGTCGGCCCGCGTGTGGCAGCCCGTTTCGGCCGCAGCCTGCTGGAGCTGGGCGGCAACAACGCCATTATTGTCAGCCAGTCGGCCGACCTGGATCTGGCGGTGCGTGGCATTCTTTTTGGCGCCATCGGCACCTGCGGCCAGCGTTGCACCTCCACCCGCCGCATTATCGCGCATCGCGATGTGGTGCAGGAGCTGACCGCCCGCCTGAAAAAAGCCTATGCATCGGCCACGATCGGCAGTCCGCTGGAAGCCGGCACGCTGGTCGGGCCGCTTATTGACAAAGCCGCGTTCGAGGCAATGCAGAACGCGCTGGGCCAGGCCACCGAACAGGGCGGCACCGTGACAGGGGGTGAACGCGCCCTGCAAGAGCGCTTCCCCAATGCATACTATGTTCGGCCAGCCATTGTGGAAATGCCCGAGCAGACAGACGTGGTGCGTCACGAAACGTTCGCTCCCATTCTGTACATCATGAGCTATGACTCGTTCGAACAGGCCATCGATATACAGAACGATGTACCGCAGGGCCTGTCGTCTGCGGTTTTCACCACGGACCTGCGCGAGGCAGAGCTGTTCATGTCGGCATCGGGTTCCGATTGCGGTATTGCAAATGTGAATATCGGAACCTCTGGCGCAGAAATCGGCGGCGCCTTCGGCGGAGAAAAAGAGACCGGCGGCGGCCGCGAATCGGGCTCTGACGCCTGGAAAGCCTATATGCGCCGCGCCACCAATACCGTGAACTATTCTCGCGAACTGCCGTTGGCACAGGGTATCCGCTTCGGGGAAGACTAGTCTGCAGCGTAACAAGGCCATTGTCAGGCACTGGCCTTGTTGCATGACGACTCCGGCCGGACCCATCCGCCAGTATTTCCAGGAACGCTTCGCCCCCTTTATCGAAGGCGCCGGCTTCGATTGCGCCGCCGTTGTGCATGCTGCCACAGAAGGGCTGTGGTTCATGGAGATGCTGGGCCTGTCTCCCTTTACGCCGGAACAGCGCGAGCGTCTTGTCCAAAAACTGCTGTCTATGGTTGACGAAGTAGATGAGCACCTCCCTGCGCAGGAAAGCTGATGACGGTGCCTGCACACCGCAAGTATCGTCCGCACAGCCGGGGGCGCCAATGCAAGCACCAGGTGCCGCACTATTGTTGCAGCGGATCGCCGTTGTTGCCTGATCGGTCGGATGTGTTCCGCGCCTGAAAGGCATCCGGCCCGGAAAACACTGTGCGAGGTAACGTTATCGCTGCCGATCAATCCTGATCGGCAGGCGCTGACGACGCTGCTGAATCAGCATCCGGCATTGCCTGCGCCATCCCGGACAGGCGATGCACATCGACTTCGGTGGTGACCGGCTGCACGGTCGGCATGGCCTTGGCTGCTTTGGCAGACAGGCTCTGGAAACGGTCTACCTTGCCGGTCAGCCCTTGATTGCCCGCGAAACTGCGCACGACGGCATTGTAATGCGTGCTTAGTGTGCCGATCGTGCCGCCCAGTTTGCCCAGGTGCTCGGCAACCCGCGCCACCTGGTTGTACACATCGCTGGCGCGTTCGCCAATCGCCTGGGCCTGCTCATTGCTATCGGCCATCATCCACAGATACGACACCGTGCGCAGAATCGGCATCAACGTCGTGTGCGATACCAGGATGACGCCGCGCTCATATCCATACTGAAAAACATTCTGGGCATGGCGCAGGGCCTCGATATAGGCGCCCTCAATCGGCATGAACATCAGCACAAAGCCGGGGCTTTTCATACCTGCAAGCGCGGTATAGTCCTTGGCGGCAAGCTGGTCAATATGCGCGCGCACCGCTCGCAAATGCGCATCCAGGCATGCCTGCCGCGCCGGTTCTTCAGTGGCATTCACGGCCTGTTCGTAGGACACCAGCGACACCTTGCTGTCCAGCACGATCTTCTTGCCATCCGGCAAAAAGACGATGAAATCCGGGTAGTTGGCGCGCCCATCCTCGCTGCGGAACAGGACCTGCGTTTCAAAATGAGCGCCCTTGTGCAAACCAGCCGCTTCCAGCGCGCTTTCCAGCTGCATCTCCCCCCAGTTGCCCAGGGCCTTTTTATCGCCTTTGAGCGCACGCGCCAGCGCCTGGGCGTCATGAGTCATTTTCATGCCCATGTCCATTAACTGACCGATCTGAGAGCGCAGCATGCTGTGCCCCTGCAGCGATTGATCGTGCACCTCGTTGACGCGCGTCTGAAACCGGTCGATCTGTTCACGCAGCGGCTGCAGCAGCCCTTCAATGGACTGGCGGCTATTGCGCGAGAAAGCTTGTTCCTTTTCCTCGAAGATGCGCGTCGCCAGGTTGCGGAACTCGGTGCCCAATTGCTCCCGGGAGGCCTCAAACTGCGTGCGCATGGCCTCCAGCCCCTGCGCCTTGTACGCGTAATCGGCCTGCAGGGAAATATGCTGTTTTTCAAGTGTATTGCGGGCAGCCTCCAGTTCACGCGATTGCGTTTCCAGTTGTGTCAACCTGTCATAGTACTGGTCATTCTGTTGTCGGGCATGGGTCAGATCGCTGCGCGCGGCCGCCAGTTGCGCTGCAAGCTCATCCTTCTGCGTATCAAGCTCTCGATATTGCATCTGCAATTGTTCATGGCGCTGCTGTTCCTGCGCCTGCAACCGGTCGCGTTCGGCCAGCATGTCCTCCAGACCTGCTGCCCGCGCCCGGGCAGTGGCAAGCCGGTAATTCATGAACAGAGCGCACAGGAGCACACCCGCAACGGCCCCGGCCGCAACCAGCATCCACAGCACGGGCAAGGTCTGCAGGGCGGCAACCACCTCATTCATGAGCACACTCCACCTGCGACAGGCAGGCGCGCCAGAACACGATAGCAGGCGTACAACGCCTGCTCACGGTTCAAACCAAGATCCCCAGACATAGCGGACAGAGACATAACGGCAGACTCCCGGAAAGCTGCCCCATAATCAGGACACGCCATGCATTCTAGCGCAAACGTAAAGCCGCCGCACCAGGCCAGAGGCCTGTACCGCGGCGCCATTACCCGGGAGACATGCAGCGCAGCGCTGAACCGGCGGGCCGCATTCAGTCCGGTGGCGCAGTGCGTTGGACGAGCACTCGTACCGGCTGCACGCGCTACCCATCCTTGCGGGTTGACACGCTGGCAGGCGCAACGCTAGCGTCTTGCCGCCCTGCCTGTAACACCTGCCCGGCAGCTGGTCACGCCCCTGTTGCTATGGCCCCTGCGGCCATTCCCTTTGCAGTGATTGCTCTTGCTGCCATTTCCCTTGCTACAATTGCCGGCGCTGCATCTGGTCGGCAATGTACTCGGCCTGGCGAATGGCCAGTGAAACAATTGTCAATGTGGGGTTCTCAGTTGCGCCGGAGGTGAACTGGCTGCCGTCGGAAATAAACAGATTGGCGATATCGTGCGTCTGTCCATGCTTATTGCAAACGCCATCTTCAGGGCGGGCGCTCATGCGACAGGTGCCCAGATTGTGTGTCGAGGGATACGGCGGCGTGCGAAATGCCTTACGGGCGCCTGCCGCCTCGTACAGGGCAACCGCCTGGCCGAACGCATGTTCGCGCATCGCCTCATCGTTGGGATGGTCGTCAAAGTGCACATTTGGCACCGGCAGGCCGTACTGGTCTTTCTGGTCCTGATTCAGGGTAATGCGATTGGTTTCGCGCGGC
>DATGQC010000004.1:0-16275 GCA_035304425.1 Advenella sp. | reverse complement strand
CTCCAACTGAACCAATGGCGGGCGCACGCGAGTCCATGATGGATTTGCACTCCAATGAGCGATGGCAGATTTGAGCGCCGGTATCATCGGATAGCTCTGGAATATCTGGCGGATTTTATCCAGATCCCTTTGCTGGCTATCGGCGTCGGGGCCCTGCCAGCTATTGTATAGAGCATGAATGGCTGGCGCATTTACATTGGCGGTGGCGCTGATGCATCCGGCGCCGCCCCCGCGCAGCGTGCGCAGCAGGAAGGTTTCGCTGCCTGCAAAGACGTCAAATCCCTCTGGCGCGAACTGCGTCAGCATGGCCTGGGTATTGTCCCAATCTCCCGAGGAGTCTTTGACCCCGGCGACAACGGACGGATAAGACTTGAGCAGCCGTTCTATCAGGGGCAGGCTGATGCCTACCTGTGCGACTGGCGGGATATGATACAGATAGATCCGGAGCCGATCATTGCCAACGTGTTGAATGACTTCAGAGAAGTAACGGTACAAACCTTCATCGGATACCCCTTTGTAGTAGAAGGGCGGCAGCATCAGGACGCCGGCGCAGCCATGTTCGACTGCATGCCTGGTCAGGCGCACAGTCGTGGGCAGATCGCAGCCGCCCGTGCCGGGCATCATCCCTTGGGGGTCCAGACCGGCATCAATGACTGCGTCGATCATGGCGATGCGTTCATCGGGTGAAAGCGAATTGGCTTCTGAGTTGGTGCCCAGAAAGGCCAGGCCGATCTGATTCGATTGCAGCCACTTGCATTGTGCGGTAAAGCGCGCAAGATCGACCGTCGAGTCTTCGGCAAAGGGGGTGACGACGGGCGAGAGTACGCCTTTAATTCGATCGGACATCATGTCTCCTGTTTAGAGGTATGGTTGTAAAACCCGGGTCTGACAGGACACGGGAAGTGTGCGATTATTGAATTTTGATATTCGCGCGCTTAATGACCGCGCGCCATTTTTCTATTTCCTGCTTCTGAAAATCGGCAAACTCGGCCGGCGGCATGCCAGAGGGCTCAACCCCCATGGTGGCAAGTTTTTTCCGTATCTGCGGGGTATCCAGAATGGCCTTGATGTGCGAGTACAGTTTTTCCACGATGGGGGCGGGCGTGCCTTTGGGGGCGAAAATTGCCTGCCATGACCGCATCTCATAGTCGGGCAATCCCAGTTCCTTCATGGTCGGGACATCGGGCAGGCCGGCCAGCCGACTTGTGGAGGTGACCGCCAGCGCCCTGACGGTTTTCTGCTGTACATGTGGGATAACGGTAGGCCCTTCGAACATCATGCTCACCTGCCCGCCCATCACATCCGGCAATGCTGCCTTGCCACCATAGGGCACGTGCACCACTTTGATATGCGCTTGCTGGCCAAAAAGAACGCCGGACAGATGTTGTGTCGTCCCGATGCCCGATGATGCGTAGGTGATGGTGTCCGGCTTATCCTTGGCCGCAGCGATAATCGATTTGAGGTCGGCGAAAGGGCTTTTGTTGGAAACCACCAGCGTATTTGCATTGAAACCGATAATCGTGATCGGCGTGAAGTCGCCGGCTGGATCATATTGCATATTCGGAAACAGTCCTGCATTGATCGCATGCGAGGCAATGCTGCCACCCATGATGGTATAGCCATCGGCTTTGGCTCTGGCGACGTAGGTCGAACCGATCATGCCGGTGGCGCCAGGCCTGTTCTCGATCACCACCGGCACCTTCAGCCGCTTGCCCAGTTCGTCAGCAATGATGCGGCCCAGGACGTCGGTGTTGCTGCCGGCCGGAAACGGTACAACGTAGTTAATCGCCTTGTCTGGCCACGCATCCTGGGCGCAGGCAAAACCGGGGAAAGAGGCCGCCACTAACGTTGTTGCTGCAATTGCATATTGAATTTTGCTCACGTTTGTCTCCTTGGAACGTGTACGGTCATATCCGAAAACGCTGCTGCCTGCACAGACTATGTATGCGGTGATCTTCCGGCTGCTTCTGCCCTGATCACTTCCTTCCTGCTGCTTTCTCATTCATGCTTTACTGCTTGCGTATCAGCTCCCATTTGGTCAGGCTGGCCAGGTATTTCTCATCGAATTCGAAGCCCAGACCGGGTTCCTGATGCAGAATGACATGGCCGTCCTTGTGCGCTAACTGGCGGTCTGCCAGACGGCGGAAGTTCAGTACCTGATCGTCCCAGAAATACTCCACATATCGGGCGTTGGGGGTGCTGGCAACCAGTGGCGCATGCAGATCATGGAACCAGTGCGGGCACATGACCAGGCCAAAGCTGGCGGCCGTTTGGGCAATTCTGCGCCATTCCGTGATGCCGCCGCACACCGCGGCATCCGTTTGCAGGATCGCAGCGGCCCCCTGATCCATCAGGCTCTTGTGGTACCAACGGCCGTAACCGATTTCGGCAGTGGCTATCGGTATATGTGTCATACGGGCCAGGCGGGCATGGTTTTCCAGGTCGTCCGGCAAGAAGGGTTCTTCAATAAAGTAGGGGTCGTACTGTTCGAAGCGTCTGACATATTGCATGGCCTCAGTGGTGTCGTACCATGCATTATTCATGTCCATCATCAGCTCAATGTCCGGTCCTATCGCTTCGCGTGCGGCCTTCAATCGCTTTTCTTCTTCCCTGGGAGAGAGGCGACCAGATTTCATTTTTACGGCCTTGAAGCCTTTGGCAACGTAGCTGGCCATTTCCTCGCCCAGATGTTCCGGTGTTTTTCCGTCCAGGTAATAGCCGCCGCTGGCATAGGCGGGCACTTGCTCCAGAGTGACGGCGCCAAGGTATTTATGCAGGGGGATTTGATGGGTTTTTGCATTCAAATCCCATAGCGCGATATCCAGCGCGCTGAGGGCGCGCATCACGGTGCCCGACCTGCCTTGCAACAGCGACTCCTGATACATGGTCTGCCACAGTCCTTCCACTGCATAGGCGTCCTGGCCAATCAATACCGGCGCCAGCAACTGGCTTACGGCCTGACTGAAAATCGGGCCGCCGGCGCTGCCAACGTAGCAAAAGCCAATGCCAGTTACTCCGTCGGTCGAGGTCACCTTGACCAGGCCGTAATGGCGTGCGCTTACGGTACGGTTGGAAAATGAGGTGATTTTGTCAAGCGGCACGACCGGTGCACATACCTGTATCGATTCGATAATTGGCATAGGATCCTTTTCCACGGTTGATGACAGATGAAATGAAGTGAGCACATAGTGCTATTATTGAAAGTTCGTAACATGAGAACAATATTGTTTTGCTGGCTTCAGAGAGAATAAAAACTATTTTCTGAGGCTTCGACATGCCCGGATCGGGCTTGCTTTTTATTACATGTGAAGGGACAAATGTGGATACCAGATTCCTGGAAAGCTTCGTGCAGGTCGTTGAGCTGGGATCCGTGGCAGCGGCGGCCAGACAGCTGGATTTGACGCCCACGGCCGTATCGCTCAGGCTCAGGGCGCTGGAGGCGGATGTGGGCACGGTGCTGATCCAGCGTGTAGGGCGCACGATGATGCCAACAGAGGCGGGCAGCAAGGCATTGCGACAGGCCAAGCTGGTGCTCGCGGAGGTAAAAAACTTCAGCTCGCTGGCCAGCAATACCGAGTTGCCCGCCGGCCCGCTGACGCTTGGCGCGACGCCATCGGTCGTCAAGGGTATGCTTCCCGGCATGCTCAGGCAATGGCTTGGCAAATATGAAGATACCAAGATTCTGATAGAACCGGCAGCCTCTACTGTGCTTTATCAGCGCTTGTTACAAGGGGAGCTGGATGCGGCCATCCTGGTGCACCCTTTATTCGAGGCGCCCAAAACAGTGTTGTGGAAGCAGCTCCGGACAGAGCCGCTGATCCTGCTCGCGCCGGCCCGGTCGCAGGGGCAGGATCCGTTTTCCATATTGAGAAAATATCCCTTCATCCGCTATGACAGACGTGTTGTCGCGGGAAAAATGGCCGACGACTATTTGAAATTGCATGGGGTCTATCCGGAACCCTGGCTGGAACTGGACGGGCTGGACTATATCTCCGACCTGGTCAAAGCCGATCTTGGCGTGTCTGTTGTGCCCGACTGGAGCTATGGTAATCAATACGATCCCGGCTTGATCCGACATCGGCTGCCCGGGCCGGTACCCACCCGCAATCTGGGCATTATGTGGTTGCGCTCCAATGTGCGGGAAAAGCTGATCCATGCTTTTCTGGCGCTGGCAGATTGATGGTTCAGTTCCAACCTGGTCATCTGTCGCCACGGCAGGCAGATTTGGCTTGACGTTTGCCCCCTCAGGTTCTATGGGCGTCGCTGGCGATGAAATTCAAAGGCCCATTGCCTGTCAACCCGTACTTGTCATCATCTTGCAGGCTGCCTTCACGCACGATGTCGATTAGCATTCGCGCAAAGATTTCTGCACAAGGTACCAGCTTTTGATCCTTGATCTGAACCAGCGCCCATTCGCCGAACCGGTTACGTGTCATGGGAATATTCAGGCGGACTGCATGGGCGTCTTGCAGCGCTTGTTCCATCATCAGGTTGCTGCTGACAAAAATGATGTCCGAACCCGGCACCAGACGATTGATCAGAGAAATATCATCACATTTAAAATTAACCGAGAACAGGTCGTTATGGTCCAGGCCGAGGCTGTGCTTGAGCTCCGAAAAAACCAGTGTGGGCAGGCTGACCGAGGCAAAGGTGTATTTTAAAATTTCCCTGGATGATATTGGCCTTGATCGGTCCGCTCGGATCAGTGGATGGCCGGCATCACAAAACAGGGCGACTGTCAGGCCGCCAATGGGCGTTACTTTCAGGAACGGATCGTCCTCAAGGTTGCGGATATCGGCGATGAAATAATCAATTGCCCCTTCTTTCAATTGCACCAGCAGATTAGTCCAGTTGTCGATCCGGATATCCAGAGAGACTCTCGGATAATGCGTTTGCAATCGCCTTATTGCGGTGTGCAGGAAACACTTGGCTGGGAACGGACCGGATCCTACCTTGATAGTGCCTTGTTCGCCCGTTTTGAGATAGTCGAGGTTCTTGCGGAAGTTACGGATTTCGGCCAGCAGATGTCTGGCATGATCAATCACGAACCTGCCTGCCGGCGTCACGAGCACTGAATTTTTGCTGCGATCGAAAATCGTGATGCCAATTTGCTGTTCAATCGCCTGGATGCTTTTGCTTAGCGCCGACTGGCTCAGAAAGACGCGTTCGGCTGCTTTGCTGAAATTCAGCGTTTCCGAGAGCACCACGATATGGTTCAATTGTTTAAAGTTCATTATGAATTTTATTCATCGCCCGCCTCCGAATTATTCATTATATAGAATCAGGAGCAACTGGTATATTGTCTTAACGATTCGGTAAACGGAATGTTTTATTCCGGTTTTCGGCGAAAAAATCTGTGGCAAACAGAAAATTGGAGACAGGCCAGTGATGAACAACGGTGGCTACTATACGCCCAGTGGCTGGAATGCGGTTGCGCGCAACCGGGTCGCCGGCAATCGTTTGCAGCGCGATCTGAACGTTCGGTTTCTGGTCGTGGGAGCCGGGTATGCCGGCCTGGCGATCGCCAGGCGACTTGCGGCTCGCTACCCAGACGAGACTATTGCACTGGTTGATGCGCTTGAACCCGGCCAGAACAGTTCCGGACGCAATTCGGGGTTCATGATCAACCTGCCGTTCGCCAAGATCCGGGCAGGTGCAGCTGCGGACCAGAGTCAGTGGCAAACGCGCATCATGGCAATGGGGCAGCAATTGCTGGAGCAAGCGGTAGCCCGGCATACGATCAGCTGTGACTGGCATACGGCAGGGCACTACAAGGCCGCAACGACGCCATATGGTGTTATGCAGCTACGGCAGCTGCGGCAGACGCTTGCCGCCAACCGGATCGCCTATCGGCAGTTGGCTGCCGGCGACATTCGGGACGAACTTGGAACATCCCACTACCTTGACGCTATCTGGCTCAGCCAGTGCACGCTGGTCCAGCCGGCCGAGCTGGTCAATGGACTGGTAAGCAGTTTGCCGGAGAACGTACAAAGCTATTTCGGTTGCCCGGTGTCCGGTATCACCGGTGACAATCCCTATCTCGTGCAGGCCGGCATGTTCCGGATCTGCGCCGCGACTGTTTTGCTTGCCGTCAATACGTTGCTTCCGACGTTCGGGCATGCGAAGTATCGCCAACTTGCCATGTATACCTACGCCGGATTATCGAAGCCGCTGGAAGGGCGGTATTGCCAGTTGCTGGGTAATCAGGAGCAATGGGGCGTTACGCCGGTAGAGCAACTTGAGGCGACCAGCCGCAAGACGGCAGACAACCGGCTGTTGTTGCGCGCCGGCTTTTCTTACAGATCAGAGCTGCCGCCTGAAGCGGTGAGGCGGATATTGCAGGTGAAATTGAAGGCACGCTATCCGGATGCGCCCGATGATATGTTCGAGCACGCCTGGGGCGGTGCCGTGAGCCTTACGCGGAATGGTGAGCCTGTCCTGGGGCAATTTGGACGGCGCCTGTACGCCGTATCCGGTTGTAATGCTTCCGGCATATTGAAGATGACAGCGCTTGGCAGCCTGTTGGCCGACATGGCTTGCGATATCGACTCGCCCGTGCTGCAGGAAAGCCGGATTCACTGCCGCCCTAACTTCATTCCGCCAGAGCCCTTGCGGACTGTAGCCGTCAATCTCAACCTGCAAAAGCTAAAGAGGCAGTTGCAACCCAACCTTGGAAACTAAGATGATCGAAACCGTCAAAAGCAATATTGTCAATCGTCCCGATACGCCCATCAGCAATGCCGTTCTGGCTGGAATGATGATCTACACGGTTCAGGTGCCACGCGATCCGCACACCTTTGTTCCCAGCGGGGAAGGGGATATCCGGCATCAGGCTGATCGGGTTTTCTCGCAGCTGGCTCACGTGCTTGAATGCGCCGGTTCTGACATGCAACACGTAGCGCAAATGACGATTTACCTGGTAAATCAGGATGATGCAGCTGGTATGAATGAAGTATACAAACGCTATTTTCCCCATGCTCCCTATCCGAACCGGGCTACTGTCGTCGTTAAGCAATTGCTTGGGCCCGACTGTCTGATTGAAATCGTGGTGCAGGCCATGCGAAAACAGGTTGCCGCATGAGTCAGGTTACCGTTATTGGTGCGGGCATCGTCGGGATCTGCACTGCCGTTACGCTGCAGCAGCGTGGCATTTCAGTCCGACTGATTGATGAGCGGGAGCCAGGGACAGGAACGTCTTTTGGCAACGCCGGTCTGCTTAGCGTGGATAGCTGCATGCCGATCGCCATGCCAGGAATGATCAAAAAAATTCCCAAATGGCTGAGCGACAAGGAAGGGCCATTAAGCGTGCGGCCGGCCTATTTGTCGACGGCGGCCCCGTGGTTGCTCAGATGGCTCAAGGCCGGGTTTAATGAGACTGGTGTGCGACGCTTGTCCAGCGCCTTGCGCGCGCTGCATCGGGATGCAGACCGGCTTTACATGCAGTTGCTCGGGCCGCAAGAGTTTGCGCGCGCTTTTCATATGACCGGACAGCTTCATATCTGGGAAAGCGAACAGGATAACGACGTGCTGGGGCGTCAGATACGCGCGGACAACGGCGTACTGCCCAGGATGCTCAATGCGCACGAAATCCAGGATTTATTGCCTCAGATATCCCCCAAGGTAAGACGCGGCGAGTTGTACGAGAAAAATGGCCATGCGAGCAACCCTTATCAGTTGGTGCAAGGCCTGTTCCAGTTATTTCTGAAAAATGGCGGCCGGTTCATTCGCCAGAAAGTCAACGGCATCAGCCGAGATGGCGATACGGGACAATACCGGCTCATCCTGGCGGCGCAAGATCTGAGTACGCGTCAACTGGTAGTCTGTGCCGGCGCTTGGGCCAACAGACTGCTCAGCGGCTTGCGCGTGGCTGTGCCGCTGGAAACCGAACGTGGCTATCACGTTTCCTTTCAGCCCGATGCCCTGCCGCTGTCGATTCCTGTACTGCATAAAGAACGGGCCTTTGGGGTCACGCCCATGGTCGACAACCTGCGGGTTGCCGGATTCGTGGAAATTGCCGGCCTGGACGCGCCACCGGATATGGCCCGGGAAAAGGTGCTTCTGCAGCAGGTAAAAATGCTTTTTCCGGATCTCGATCTTGAGCAAAAGAAGGATTTCTGGCTCGGTTTTCGCCCGTCCACGCCTGATAGCCTGCCTATTCTGGGCACGGTCGACCAATTGCCGGAACTGTACCTGGGTTTCGGTCACGGCCATACCGGTATTACCGGAGCGCCCAAATCGGCCCAGATTCTGGCCAATCTGATAACCAAAACACCCAATGACGTGGATATTACGCCATACGGGCCTGATCGTTTTTAGCAGTTTTTTGGGAGACAAACATGAAAAACAAAGATGACAAATGCAATCACATATTCAGCCGTCGCGCTATCTTGAAAATAGCAGGCGCTAGTGTGGTTGCGCCTTCGGTCTGGATCAAGAATGCGCAGGCCGCACAGGAGCGGGTGGTGATTCGTTCACCCGGCGGGGCATATGATGATATTCGCAAGAAGCTCATATACGAACCATTTACCAAGGAAACGGGTATCCGCGTTATTCCCGTTGCCACCACCACCGGCAAGCTGGAAGCCATGATTCGCTCGGGCAATATCGAGATCGACATTATCGATAATGATGATAGCGTATTGCTGCAATGGGAAAATGAACTGGCAGCGCTGGACTACAAGAGCTTCAAATTCACCGATCCTGACGATATCCTTGCCGAGTACCGTCATGCCAACTATGTGGGCAACTTCGTGTATGGCGATGTCATGGGTTATAACACCGGCAAATTCAACCAGGACTCGGTTCCCAGGACCTGGGCCGACTTTTGGGATTACAAACGTATTCCTGGCGCCCGTGCCCTCGCGGACATGGACACAGGCGGTCCCAATCTGGAGTTTGCCCTGCTCGCTGATGGGGTGCCAATGGACAAGCTCTATCCACTGGATATTGCGCGCGCCTTCAAGGCATTGAGTCGAATCAAACCGGGCGTGGCCAAGTTCTGGACATCCGGCGCCCTGTCGGTTCAATTGCTCAGTACCGGAGACGCTGATATCAGCCCGGTATGGAGCACCCGAATCCTCAAGGGCATAGAGAACAAGGCGCCGCTGGCCATCAACTGGAATCAGCATGGTGTACGGGTGCAGGCGTACGCTATTTTGAAGAGGTCAAAAAATCAGGAGCAGGCCCAGCAGTTGATCGACTACTGTTTGCGCCCTGAAGTCCAGAGTCAATTTAGCGCGCTGTGGAATAGCGGCCCGGTGACCAAAGCGGGATATGAGGCATTGACGGCAGAAACGCGAGAGAAGATTCCGGGTGGCGATCGTACGCGCGAACACGGTTTTCTTATTGATGCGGCGTGGTGGGCAAAAAATCGCGCCAATGTAGGCAAGGAGTGGGCAAATTGGGTGCTAAACACATGAACCAGAAAGGACATATCCAGTTTCGCCATATCAGCAAGACTTTCGGCGAACAGCGTGTGGTCAGCGATATCAATCTGGAGGTCGCGCCCGGTGAATTTTTTTCCTTGCTTGGTCCCAGCGGTTCCGGCAAGACCACCACCCTGATGATGTTGGCGGGATTCGTGTTGCCTGATTCCGGCCAGATACTGCTTGACGGGCGGGACATCAGCACGCTCAGTCCACAACAGCGCAATCTTGGCATGGTCTTTCAGAATTACGCACTCTTTCCTCATATGAGTGTGTTGGATAACGTCATGTTTCCGCTCAAGGTGCGCAAGATCGCGGCAGCAGAATGCGTCGAGCGCGCCAGATGGGCGATCGAGATGGTGCGGCTGTCCGGCTTTGAACAACGATTACCCAAGGCGCTGTCCGGCGGCCAGCAGCAACGGGTAGCACTGGCACGCGCCATCGTGTTTCATCCTGAAGTGGTATTGATGGATGAGCCTTTGGGTGCGCTCGACAAAAATCTGCGTTATCAAATGCAGATGGAGATCAAGGAATTGCAAAACCGGCTGAATATGACAGTTGTATTTGTTACGCACGATCAGGAAGAGGCCATGAATATGTCAGATCGCATCGCGATCATGAACAACGGGCGGATCGAACAGTTGGGCCAACCCAGAGAGGTGTATGAGTCTCCGCGCAACGTGTTTGCGGCAGGATTTCTGGGGGAAGCCAATCTGCTGGCGTACGAGGATCTGGACGAGCTGAACCGCCGTCAGCTGAAAATGCATAGCGGCGATTGCCTGTTCATTCGACCTGAACGTGTAACCCTCGCAGACGCCAGGGTGAATGAACCGGATGGGAAGCCAACGCTGGCCGGAGAGGTTATTCATGTTTCGTTTCTGGGGCATATCGTCAGGTATCAGATAAAGATCAATGATCAGATCAAGGTCTATGCCGATATGACCAACTCCGCAGATATGCAGGTCTTTGATATGGGGCATGCCGTTCGTCTGGGGTGGCGCAATCAGGATGATATAAGGATTATTCGTTATGACTGACGCGTCCATTCTGTCGTGCAGCCGCAGCATACCGGCAGGCAGGCCGGCGTTCAGTAACAAGTTGCTGTTGTATCCAGTGCTGGCGTTCCTGCTTATCTTCTTTGTCGTACCCATTGGCTGGTTTTTTATAAAATCTGCGCTCGATTATGATGGCAATTTTCTGCTGATGCTGTATCAGACGTTCACCTCCAGACTGTTTTTGGCGGTTGCCTGGAAAACAGTCTGGCTGTCATTGGTCGTGACCTTGCTTGCTCTGGCGTGTGCCTATCCGATAGCTTACACAATGACCCGGGCAGGCTCATTCAAATTTACGCTGATCATTATCTGCGTCATCGTGCCTTACTTCACCTCAATTATCGTGCGCACTTATTCGTGGATGATCATCCTGGGAACCAATGGTGTGGTCAATTCTTTCCTGTTGCATATCGGATTGATAGACAAGCCATTGGGCCTGATGTACAACATGACCGGAGTCACCATTGGCATGACTTATGTCCTTTTGCCTTATTTTGTGCTAACGCTGTTTTCTGCAATGAAAGGCATAGACATGTGGCTATTGCATGCCGGACGCGGTATGGGCGCGTCAAACTTTTACATTTTCCGCCGCATTTTTTTGCCGCTAAGCATGCCGGGCGTTATCTCTGGTTTTCTTATTGTTTACATCCTGGCAATCGGCTTCTTTGTTACGCCTGCACTAATGGGTGGTCCCAATGACACCATGCTGGCCATGCTCATTCAGCGCAATATCGAGGTTTCGGTCAACTGGTCGCTGGCTTGCGCTTTATCACTGTTTCTGCTGGTTATTACTCTGATCGTATACACGCTGTATTGCAGGTATACGGATCTGGATAGAATGTTGGGTAAATAGGAGGCGATCATGCGTAACCCTATAAGAATTGTTAACTTTATCTCGTTCCTGCTGTGCATGGTTTTGATTGCGCCGATCCTTATTGTCGTCATCATGTCCTTTGGGCAGAGCAGCTATATGACCTTTCCTCCGCAAGCACTGTCACTTGGCTGGTACGGCGAGTTCTTTTCCAGTCCTGAATGGATGGCTTCTCTGCTGTCCAGTTTCATCATTGCCGTCCTTGCCAGCCTGATCGCTACTTCCCTGGGGTTCCTGGGGGCTTATTCGCTGGTACGAGGAGACTATGGCAACAAAAAAATACTGATTTCATTTTGCCTTTTGCCGCTCATTATTCCAACCATTATTACTGCGGTGGCCTTGTATTTTGCATCGGTACCGCTGGATCTGGTCGGATCCAAGTTATGGATTGCCATTTGCCATGCCATGCTTGCTATTCCCGTCGTATTGCTCATATTGATCAGTTCCCTGCAAAATATTGATATATCCATCGAACGTGCGGCAGAAGTATTTGGCGCCAGCAAACGCTATACATTTACGCATATTGTGATTCCACTGGCCGTCCCAGGCATTTTGTCGTCGCTGTTTTTCAGCTTCCTGACATCCTTTGATGAACTTATTGTGGCACTTTTTCTGTCGGGCCTGGAAAGTGAAACAATGCCGGTTCGAATCTGGAACAGTCTATTGATGAATATGGAGCCAATTATCGCGGCGATCAGTACTTTTCTGATCGCCGTCACCGTGGCCTTGCTGCTGCTTGAGCTGCTTGTGCGCAAATCGCGCATACGACGGTCCGGCATAGCCGGACAGTAGCCGACTGCTGTTGGCATAAACATGCGCCGACCGCACTGGCTTGCCTGGTGCGGTCAATGGAACCGACATGGCCTGCTGTTGTTTGCAGGGTGCATACCTAATTGCTTCGGGCAGGCAAGAGCACGCTCAGTGGCTACCGGTGCCCAAAGCGGCAAAACCCATCCAGATCGCCATTGCAATCATCATCAGGTTTTCGGTTAGCGAGATAAACCCGAGCGGCACGTTGCTCGAACCACCAACGCAGGCGCATTTCAATTGTCGTTTGTCAATGTAAACTGCCTTGATAACTGAAGCTGCGCCGATTGTTCCGATAAACAGCGCAACCGGTACCGATAGCCATGTCAGCGTATTGCCAATCATTAAAATACCAGCCAGCGCTTCTGCGAACGGATAAATATAGGCGTACGGCACCCAGCGCCTGGCAAGTAAATCGTAATTCAAAAACATGGTGGAAAAGCTTTCTACGTCTTGCAGTTTAAGCAGCGCGAGGATCGTCATGCTAAAAGCGATAAACCACTTGATTGACTGTAGCGTCAACGGTTGCCCGTAAACCAGGTTGCTTATCGCAAGTGACATTAAAAACGTAATGGCAAAGAGCGCGATCACAGGGCGGTAACTTGTCTGGTCAGCAGCGGGAACTCGCTTGCCCAGATAACGTCGCAGGTCGTCGTACCCGCCGATTCTTGCGTCGTCAATGAAAATCTGCGGCGTGGTCGGTACGGCGTGTTGGTCCTTGAATGCTTCGGTTTCTGCATGCGTTGTCAGCCAATGATCTTCCACGTCATAACCCGAGCGCTGCAACAGGGCTTTGGCTTTCAGGCCATACGGGCAGATATGCTCGTCCATGACCATGCGATAAATAACAGCTTTTCTAAGGGCTTGTGTTTCTCTGGCCATCTCGGTCTCCTGACAATGCCGGATAGGAGGGTAAGAGCAAGAAGTAAATGCAAACGGCTTCCTATTGTATAGGTCGCCGGATCGCGGGTAGCCGGGGGCGCGCGCGATCCGCCTTGG
This sequence comes from Advenella sp., assembly GCA_035304425.1. Classification (GTDB taxonomy): domain Bacteria; phylum Pseudomonadota; class Gammaproteobacteria; order Burkholderiales; family Burkholderiaceae_B; genus Advenella. Next base: position 3,121 of record DATGQC010000004.1, on the reverse strand, counting down.
GCATGCCGTACGATTCCATTATATAGTTTTAGCGAAGCCCTTTTTTCCGGGCGCAAAGGTTTGCAACAAAGCCCCGATCCTACTGCTGTTACCAGAGATATGCTTTCAGGGGCTGTACCGACAGCAGGCGATTGATTGTCAACGACAGCAAGCCGCAATTTAAGTTTTGGGTTGACAGATCACATTTTTTGGCGGGTTTTACTAAAAACACAACACTATATGTAACTAAACAATTCTTTTTTTAAAAAATTACAACTAATTGGAGAAAATTGAACTTAAGATGAAACTTATGTCTCTTTGGATAAAACAGGCTTCTTGCGGGAGGCTATGATCTGCATTGCAGTAAAAATGTTTTGTTTAGTAACATTCAGTAGTCATTAGAATAATTTATAAGCTGCGGTGAGACAAAAAATGAACCAGACCTATAAATCAATATGGTGTGAAAGAACAGGTAATTATATTAACTCCAACAGCCAGCACATCCTCATCGTCAGCGTTTGCCAGAGCTCTTTATCAGCGTTATACGATAGTCTGGAGGCTCAGGGATTTCATTTGAGCACTGCGCAAAACAATGTCAAGGGATATGAATGCGCAGCAACACAATGCCCCAATCTGATCGTGCTTGACTTCAACATGACAGAGAGCCGCAACCGTTTTGAATTATTTGATATCCTGCGCAGTTCGTTATTGACCAAATATATTCCAATTATCATCCTGTGCAAATCATCGGATTTGCAGACCCGTCTTCATGCGTTGCAGCACGGTGCTTCGGATTTTATCTATGGGCAATACACCATCGAGGAAGTCGTGGCCAGAATGAATATTCATTTGGCCTACGCAAGACAGAAGGTGCATCAAACCTTGCCTCTGCAGAAAGAAAACAGAGAAGCCACAATCAATCGTATCAAATTGTATTTGTCGGAACATCTTAACGACCCGCCAACATTGGACCAGTTGGCTAGCGAGCTGGGGGTGCATAAGAAAAAACTGGCGCGTGTATTTCAGGCACATATGCATGAAACGATATACGAGTACCTGAGCCGATTGCGCCTGGATTATTCTCAGGTGCTGCTTAGGGAGACGCAGCTCAGTATCACGGATATTGCTGAAGAAATCGGCTTTACTTCTCTTTCCGCATTCACATCTTCTTTTAGCAAGCAGTATGGCATGCCGCCTACAGCTTATAGAAAAACGATGAGTTGAGCTGGTCCGTCAGATCAGATTCGCCTGTTTGCGGGACATATTGTTGCGGGCGTATATTGCTGCGGCAGGGTACATCCGCCCGGCAGCGATTGCAATATGCTTATTTTGTTTTTTGTACAAAATTTACAATTCGAAGTGTTTGCGCAACAGAAAAAGTTAATAAATTGTTAATAAATATTAAATAATTCATAAAAATTTTCGTCGCATTCCCAATTTTTGTTTTTGAAGAAACTTGTGTCCTTATAGATAAAATGCCGGCTTTTCACTCTTCTATGATGCTTACGAAATAAGTACTAATTTTTTCGTTTCATAACATTTAGTAAACATATGAAATGTTATGGATTTCAATGGGGAGTTGGAAAATGAATCGTATATACAGGTCTATATGGTGCGAAAAAACAGGAACATTTGTTGCTGTGTCCGAAAATACAAAGAGAGGGCGCAAAGCGGGCGCCAGCGCCGATAAAACCGAGCTTGGCAGCTGCTTTTTTCATGCCGTTGCAAGCAAGGCGCTGCTTCCGGCCTTGTTTACAGGCGCCATTGCCCTGTTTTCGCCAATGGCATGGGCTTCCGGAGATCTCACCACCGCAGAATGTACCTTTTCCTGGGGTAACGATAGCGGCGGCACGATAACGATTAAGGGCGAGGGCACCGGGACATCAAATACGCAAGCTTGTGCTGAAGCATTACAGGGTCTTGTTGATAATCCACTGGAATACTTCAGCGTCAATTCTACGGGCGGCGGAAATATTAATAACGACGGCGCAGCCGCTCCGGATGGCATTGCTATCGGCAAGGACGCATCGGTGTCTGTTGGGGCCACCAGTGGCGTTGCATTAGGATTGGGCGCCACAACGACAGTCGCTAATGGCATTGCGCTGGGCGCCGGATCGGTTGCCAATACGGCGGCGGGTATCGCACCATACGCACCAGTGGGTGCTTCCGTGCCGTCAATTGCTGCAGTCAATGCAACAACGAGTTCATTAGGCGCTTTAAGTGTCGGTGACCCCGCGACGGGGAAATTGCGCCAGATTACAGGGGTGGCTGGCGGCACACAGGATACAGATGCGGTCAATGTCAGTCAGTTGAAGGCGGTTGAAAGCCTGGCTACCGGCGCTGGCGCGGGTTGGAATCTGACCGCCAACAACGGCGCGACGACCCAGAACATCGCTCCGGGGGGAAGCGCAGACTTTATCGGCGGCACCAATACCAATGTGGTGCAAACCGGTAACCAGATCAAGGTCAACCTCAATGACAACGTGGACCTGGCAGGAACCTTGTCAGTGACAGGTCTGAGCACGTTCAATGGCGGTGCGGTCATTGGCAATAGCCTGACCGTGAATCCCGGAACCACGGTCAATATGGGTGGCAACCGGATCACCAATGTGGCCGCTGGCGTGGACCCCACGGATGCGGTCAACGTCAGCCAGCTGACAGACCAGGGCGATGATCTGACGGCCAAGGGCCTGAACTTTGTGGGTAATGATGCGTTGCCGGTGCATAAAGATCTGGGTCAGACGCTGTCTATTGTCGGGGGCGCCGCGCCTGTGGCGGGGACATACTCTGGCCAGAATGTGCAAACGTTCAACGATGCCGGATCCATTCGTATTCAGATGGCTGATTCTCCGAAATTCGGCAATGTAACCATTAACGACGCAGGGTCGGGCAAAATTACAGGCGTTACTGACGGCGCGGTGACAGCGCTGAGTACCGATGCCGTCAACGGCAGCCAGTTGTTTGATGTGCAAACGACGGCAAATAAAGGCTGGGATCTGACTGCCAACAACGGTGCAACGACCCAGAACATCGCTCCGGGGGGAAGCGCAGACTTTATCGGCGGCACCAATACCAATGTGGTGCAAACGGGCAACCAGATCAAGGTCAATCTGAATGACAGCGTCAGCCTGGCCGGCACGCT
>DATGQC010000003.1:0-12168 GCA_035304425.1 Advenella sp. | reverse complement strand
GCGGCATAGACACCGAATACGGAATAAGATAGCCAGCGACGGGGGACATAACAGCAGGCTGCTACCAACAGTGGCAGACCGGCGGAAAAACGCAGTGCTTTTTCAAAGCCGGCGCCGTCACTACGGCCATTGACCATCTCGGAAACGACGACGGCTGCAACAAAGACCGCGCACAGGGCAAACAGCCATGAAAACGTTTTGAGCCGGAAGGTATCTTGCGCGGGGCGCAATGCAACCACAATAAACAGAGATAACACCAGCAGAAAGTAAAAAAGCGGACTGGGAACGCTTTGTGTGCTCATGATGGCAAGTGGCATCGCCACCAGCGCCAATATGAATGTCAGAAAAACAGGGCTTGCCAATTTATTCTGGATGAAATGTGGCATTCGGTGTTCCTTTTCCGTAAAGCATATGACAAAGCGGGGACTTTGCGTCACCGGAATTATAAAACGGGTTATTAAGCCCTGTCCAAAATTGTATCGAGCTGCAAAAACTATTGGCTGCGCCGGTGCGATACGGCCATAATAATCGCCGATCGAGCCGCTTTGGCCCGAACTCTTCTGCTAGAATCGAACTTCCCTCTCATTTGTCAAAATGAACATCTATGGATAATCAGAACGTACTGCCAGACCTTATTGAACAACTTCAGGTCGAGTCACTGGGTAATGACGTTTTCAATGGTATCAGCACCGACATCTTTGGTACAGGCCGCATTTTTGGCGGGCAGGTGCTGGGCCAGTCCCTGATGGCAGCATCGCTGACAGTCAGCCCGGGTCGGGCCGTGCATTCGCTGCACTCGTACTTTCTGCGACCGGGCGACACCAGCAAGCCGATACGCTTCGAAGTGGAACGCACCCGTGACGGCGGCAGTTTTTCAGCCAGGCGCGTGATCGCCTCGCAACTGGACCAGCCCATTTTCATTATGAGCAGCAGCTTCCAGGGCGAAGAGCCGGGCTTTCAACACCAGACCCCTGCCCCCGTAGTGGCGCCGCCCGATTCCCTGAAAAATGAAAAACAGCTGATTGCAGATTTTGAGCATAAGCTGCCCAAACGCCTGGCCAGCCTGGTCGGGCGCGATTTTGCCATAGAAATGAGGCCGGTCGAGCCCACCCATATGCTCAAACCCGGCAATTACGACCCGCAGGCCCACATCTGGTTTCGCGCCGCAGACACACTGCCCGACAACCCGCTGCTGCATCGCGCCATGCTGGCCTATACATCCGATTTCTATCTGCTGTTTACCTCGCTGCTGCCGCATAACCAGACGCCCTTTTCGAAAACCATGCAAATGGCCACAATTGACCATGCCATCTGGTTCCACCGCGCGTTCCGCATGGACGAATGGCTGCTCTACTCCCTGGAGTCGCCCAGCGCCAGCAATGCCCGCGGATTCTGCCGGGCACACATCTACAACAGCAAGGGCGACCTGATCGCGTCTACCACGCAGGAAGGGCTGATCCGCAAAATACAGGAACACTAAGCACGCAGAACTGCAGGCATGCCCGCTCTGCATATCAATGCCATCCGGCGCACTTCAGGCTGGATGCAGCCGAAAGCGGCTGCCGGGCCGCTTTTTTTTTGCTATAAAAAATTCAAGCGTCCTGCAGACCGCAAGATCGCCCCAGGGACGAACGCCACACCCGCCGCTGGTGTTTTGGTGCTCGCCTGCCGAGCGCCGGCCGGGCAGATCTCTGATTAAACCGGCACAGGGATCTGATCGCCTGACAGCAGGCCCATGATGCAGCAACCCTCGCCATCGTCGGCCATTACTTTTCGAATATAGCCTTAAGTCTGGGCCACAGGCCCTGTATGACGAACGCCGACCCCTGCTTGGATAAATGAGTGCCGTCGGAATACAGAAATTGTTTGCGCTTGATCATGGTTACGCAACGTCCGGCTTCACACAATACTGAATAGGGATTGATGAATTCGACATTTTTATGGCTTTGCGCATATTTTTCCAGACTGCGGTTCAGCGCATACGCATTGCCCTTCTCTTCATTGAGTTCCAGATATTTGGCGCACACCAGCGGCAGGTAGCCCGGACGATCAACGCATGAGGCCAGCCCGACCTGGGAGCCCGCGCCCGGCGGCGTACCGATAATGACAAGGGTATTGCTCAGGCCGATCCGCTCATGAATGGCATCGAAATTTTTTTCCAGAAAGCGGATATAGGTCTCTGTATCAGGGAAATCCACGCGCTTACCGTCGGGCGTACCCATGGTTTTCTGGTAGTTCTGATAGCTTACTGCATACAGTAGCGGCACGTTGGACAGCTTTGCCTCTTTCAGCGCATAATCCAGCCGCTCCACGCAGTCGGTGCGGGGCACACCGTCAAGCAGGCGGGTATAGCCCGGACCAAAAAAACAGCCATCTTCAAACGAGGTATCCACCCATTTCTTATTGGCGGCCAGCGTCTGGTTCAAGCCGAAGGCATACTGCCTGGCATAACTGTCGCCCAGCAGGACGGCGGATTTGCGTCGACCATCGGCGTCTCCCAATACTTGGCTGCCCATGGCGAACCCCTCTCCGCCGTATTGTTCTTCATGGAACCGGGGGGAATTGGCCATATGCTCGGCGAAATAATCATTCATCCGAAAGCTCATGCCGTTGCTGGTCATGATCATAAGCGCCGGCACGAGGATCAGCGCCAGCGCGAACACGCGCTGTATGGTTTGTTTGAAATACCAGCTATACAAGTCCACCCGGCGATACCGGTTTTCCACCAGCACGTACATCAAATAACCCAGAATGAACGGCGCGATCACCAGCGCCCATCTTTCGGACAACAGCAAGGGCCGGTAAATAAAATACTTGTAGAAAACAATCAGGGGCCAGTGGATCAGATACATCGAGTACGAGATCAGCCCCACCGCCACCATGGCGCGATTTCTGAAAATATTGCCAAGGTACTTTGCCGGGCTTGCATAAATGCATAACGCTGCGCCAAGCGCCGGCACCAACGCGTGCAGCCCCGGGAAAGTTGTCGTTTTGTCGTAGACAAAGATACTGTACAGCAGCAATGCGATGCCCGCCGCCATGATGATTTCGTACAGGACGACGCCGGGCGTATGCCGCTTGCGATAATCCACCGCAAACACCATCAGGCCGCCGATGGCAAACTCGAACACGCGAAAGGGGGTCAGATAATAATTGGCCGACGTATCTACCGACAAATACCATTGCGACAGCGCCAGGGAGCCTGCGCCCAGCGCCAGGAGCACCCAAGGCAGCAAACTGCGGTTAAGACGATACACCAGATAAATGACAAACGGCCAGATCAGGTAAAACTGCTGCTCCACACCCAGCGACCAGGTATGCAGCAACGGATTGGTTTCTGATGAGGTATCAAAATACCCTGACACCAGCCAGAACCGGAAATTGGAGACCGAAAACAGGGCAAATACGCTGGAGTCGGCCAGCGCAACGTAGTCGTCCGGCGAAAACAGCAGGAATCCGGCAATCAGACACAGCACCAGCGTCAATAGCAGGGCCGGATACAAACGGGCAACACGTCTTGCCATAAAGCGCAGAAACGAAAATTTGCCTTCAATACAACTGTTGAGCAAAATCCCGGTGATCAGATAGCCCGAAATGACAAAGAAAACGTCGACCCCGACATAACCGCCACTGAACGCCTGAAAGCCGGCATGAAAAAACAGGACGGCAATCACCGCAAGGGCGCGAAGACCATCAACACCAGGTTCGTAGGATGCGGACTGCGTTTTGGAGGTCGTTGAAAACAGGGACATCAGGGCCTTTCTTTATTGAATAACCGGGACTATGTTAATACAAATCGACGATGGCACATCCATGGTGCTGCATATGCATCTGTAAATATTGTGTGGATTCCTTATCAATTGTTCTCACCCACGCCCGGGCAGCCTGCGGCTTGTATCCAATTGCAGCAAATTGTTCGCCACACGGTCCTTGAAACGCCGACATGGCAGCAACCCCGCCGTGCTGTTGGGGTCGCCGTTTGCCCACAGGGCGCGCCTGCGGCGACGGAGCGCGGATCGTGTTCACATCAGGAGACGGACGACAAATCATACCCCCGAAAAGACGCCGCTCAGCGCCGGGCGATGGCGTCCGCGCCGGCCGCGGTCGCCGCTGGTGCCGGAGCGGGGGCAGGCGCCGCCTGCCGATCCTGTTCAAGCGCCAGATAAAAGCCGTCCATCAGGTCGGACCACCGCGCGTTGTACTTCGGTACAAAATCCTGCAGCAGCGACTGGATGTGCGTCCGGTTGGCCAGTACGCGCTTCATCCGCTCATAGATGGCATAGGCATTATCCACGTGAGGCTCGACCAGATAATCGGCCAGCTCGTCGGACACACCCGAGAAGATATCGCCGGCGGGTCCCACAATGCAGGGCACGCCCAGCGCGCTGCACTCCAGAACCACCATGGGTGAACATTCAGTGTTGGTGACATACAGATTTAGGTCCAGCGACGCCAGCAGCGAAATAAACTGCGGGCGCGGCAATTGCTCATAGGACTCCATCCTGCCCAGTTGCCGAAAATCCAGGTCCCTGAAGGTAATCCGCGGCACATTGGTGTGCAAGGTCCAGTTCTCCTGCCCCAGCGTGGCCAGCAACTGCACAAACGGATTCTTGTACCAGGAACTGACAGCAGAAAAAACGCCTATATGGGCAATGCCATCATCGGCGCGCCGGGTCGCCGGCAGCACGAACTGGCGACGCAGGTCCGGAATCGGATTGATCAGCCCGAAGCTTTTGATGCCAAGCACGTTCAGAATTTTTTCCAGATCAGGCTTGACCGATATGACGCCATCAATAACATGGTTGTTATATAGCTTGTGCCACAGGTTGAAGTGTTCCAGCTGGCTGGGCTCGACCCATTGCGCCGGCGAACCATGCCACAGAAAATACTGCTGAATCTGCGGGGCGCGTTCCCGGACTTTTTCCGCCATGGTGATATGAATAACAGACCCGCCGCTGTAGATAATCTGCGATGGCGGGTTGTCAAGCAAGAGTGCCAATACACGATCCAGATACGGATGCGATACCGTTTCGGGGTACTCATCGTCAAAATAGGGAAATTTGAATCGATTAACGCCGAACAGGCTTTCGGTGGAAGCGGCCACCCCTTTCCACATGGGCGCGTATACAACCACCGGCTTACCCGGCTGCGCGTTGCGCAGCGTCGCCCGATACACTTTCTCGACCATCTCATATTGTGTCAGGCGGCTGGCGGCGCCAGACGAAAACAGCGAGGAAGAGCTGCCATGCAGCAATCTGTTGTACCAGACGGCGGCCATAGGAAAGACACGATGCACGAACCGGATCAGACCGGCCCGCTTCAGAAAGAATACGGCCGTGCGCGCACCATTGATCGCATGCTGCTTGAGCATGCTGCGATTCAGCTTATAGCTTTGCTGACGAACCTCAGGGCTGACCGTTCGCGCAGCCGCCTGTTGCAGAAACTGCAGCCACTGCTCTCTTAGCGGACCTCCGGAGGCAAAATGGGTTTTGAACGCCAGCTGATTGGCCGTCTTCATCGCAGCAATGGTCTGGCGGGACTCCATCAGCGCTTTGAGCGTTTCATAGAATTTGTCTGCGCTGCGTTCGATCACGGCGTCGTTCATATATTCGGCAGGCAAGACTTCCCGGGCGATACCCACGGGTGTAGAGACTACCGCAACGCCAAGGCTCATGGCTTCGATCAGTGTCAACGGCGTGCCTTCGGCCAGCGAGGCAACCAGCAGGATATCTTGTTGAGCCAGGGTCGTCAGCACATCTTCGCGCGAACGTTTCTGCTCAGCCGAGTCAATGACCGTAAAGCGGACCGGATAATTTTCATCCTGAAGCCGCTTGATCGCCGGCTTGATGATAGTTTCCAGGCCTTTATAATCGCGATATCCGGCATATTCACCCCATTTGGAGTTGCCGGTCCACATGATCCTGACCGGATCACCTGCAACGGGCTCGCTTTTGACCGGGGCCGGCACCACCGCTTCGCTGATCGGCCAGTCAATAATGACGCCATCGGGCTTGCTGAAAAAATCCTGCTGCTCATAGATGACCTGGAGATCCGCATTGGTCACAAAGTATCCGTTGACGAAATCGAACAGCGATTTGCGTTCGATAAACTCGCCTTCGGAACTGTAGAGATAGTCCGGAATGTGCGTTGTAACGGTAAGCTTGTTGAAATAGGAAGCGGCTTTCGATTTGCAGCTCACTGTTTCAAAAACAACTTTGAGTTGCTCCCGAAAAAAGAAATGCGCATGCGCGATCCGGTCTTCGGCCATCTTCTGCAAAAGATGAGACGCTACGGGATAATCTTCCCAATAATACAATGTAATGTCGTAGCGGTCGGCAAGCTCTTCTTTCACATGCCTGGCAATAATATCAAATGCCCAACCACGCACATCCACGATGAACGCCAGTCTCTTTTTCATATTTTCCCCAAACTGCAGGTGATGGCTCAAAACGACTGCTCATAGGCAGAGATGACCTCTTCCACCGGTCCCACCATCATTTGCTTACCCGAATCAAGCCAGATCGCCTTGTTACACATATCACGGATGACCTGGTTCGAATGCGAGGCGACAAAAACGATCTTGGCACGTTGCTGAAATTCCTTGAGCCGTTTATTGGCCTTATCCAGAAAGGCAGCGTCGCCAACACCAATCACTTCATCAAGCAGCAGAATTTCCGGATCAAGCGCGGTTGAAATGGCAAACGCCAGACGGATACGCATACCCGACGAATACGTTCGGATGGGCAGGTACAGATAATCGTTCAGATCGGTAAATTCAGCGATTTCTTCCGTTTTTTCCTTGATCTCGGCAGTGGACATGCCCAGCAGCGTGCCGCGCAGACGGATATTGTCAAAGCCGCTGAGCGTCTCGTCCATGCCCAGTCCCATATCGAGCAGCGCTACGGCGCGACCTTTGGTGATCAGCGTACCGCTGGTCGGTTCATAAATGCCTGCCAGCACCCTGAGCAAGGTCGATTTGCCTGCTCCGTTGCGTCCGACCAGACCAACCCGGTCGCCGTTGCCAAATTCGAAATGCAAGTCCTGCAGCGCCTTGACCACGGTAATGCCGTGATCAGAGCTCAGACGGTCGTTCTTGAGCGACCCCAGCACACGCAGCTTCATGGACCGGCCACTCAGATCGTACACCGGCATCTCAACGTTAAGATTTTCTGCTTTTATGTATGCGGTCATGATTACACCCAGAAAGGAACGCGGGCACGATAACGACCGTGCATGAAAATAGCCAATACGGTGCCGGCGGCCGCCATCACCAGGCAGACAATCCAGTTTTCGATACTGGGGTATTCGCCCAGCAGCGGCGAACGGATAATTTCGATCAGATGGGCAAACGGATTGAAATCAATGATCCATGGATATTTGTCCAGCATGTCCTTTTTGAACAAGATGGGCGTGACATAAAAAATGACCTGCAAAATACTGATGACAATCTGCGGGACATCACGAAAACGCGCGCACACCAGGGAAGCCACCGTGCAGATCCACCACAGGTTCCACAGCAGCAACAGCATGCCAAGGACAAACAAATGCAAGGTGTGCCAGAACGAAATCTGAAAACCGATCAACACCAGCACGACGATCACAAAGTTGTGCGCCAGTACGATCAGATTGCGCCAGATCGTCTGCAGAATGAAAATGGACCGGGGCAGAGAGATCTGCTTCAGATAATTGGTCGACGCAATATAGGTATTACAGCCGTCGGTAATGGTCAGCGATATAAAGGACCAGATGACCAGTCCGATAGCCAGCATGGGCAGGTAATCGCGCAAATTCATCTTGAACAGCGCACCATAGATCACACCCAATGCGGCAACCATGACGCCCATGCTGATAGTCAGCCAGAATGGACCGATTTTTGACCGGTTATAGCGCTGCTTGATTTCAAGCCAGGCCAGTAGCATCCAAATATGGCGATGCTGAAGGCCAGCGTTGATGTCGCTCAGACCCCGATTGATATTGAACAAAAACATGTAATGTAAACTCATCCAAAAAAAGCCAGACTCGCCGTATGCCGTGCCGAGTTGCCTGACGATGGGCGCTGCAGGCCAGTTGCCCGCCAGCGGTATTTTTTTATCTGTTCACGCCCCGTCTACAAACAAAGTGCAGGCAGATATGCGCGGCAGGCGCAATGGCGCCGCACCGCATCGCAGCCTGCAATGCGGGACGCGCAAAGCGCTTGCTGAGCGCTGACAGGGATGGATTTTACAATATGTCCCCTGGATAACGTAAAACCCATGAGCAGCGATGCAAATATTGGGGCCTTACTGATTACAGCAGGTTTCAATCCCCAGCGCCACGCCGCGCAGACATTCCAATCCTTACAATATGCTGACAACTATGCCACGATTTGCCGGCGTTGCCGGGCGAATCCAACCAGGAGCAGGAAGACGGCGAGCGAACCCGCTACGATGCTCCAGTAGTAATATCGGAAAAATGGCGCATTCGCCACCAGCAGATAGGACATCAGGTTAATCCCTGCCGACAACGACAAGGCAAGCGTCAGCATCCGGTAGGGCAGGCTTGAGACAACGCTCAGGCAGAACGTTACCGCCGCCACCGCCAGCCAGAATGCGCCGGTAAATAGAAAGGGGACCAGTTGTGCAAGCGTAGTGACATATTGACCCAGCATATGACGTATGCCGTTGGTCGCGCTGCTCTGGTAGGAATGATCGAGCCAGTACCCGTAGCTGGGTTTGTCCAGCTGGAATGGCGGCGCCAGCGAGAACCCCAGAAAACGCAAAAAGACCTTGCCGCGAAATTGCAGATACATCCACGGATGCTCGCCGACTGCCGCTTTCCAGCTGGCCTTGACATCCTCGTAATCAACCCCCTGGCCATAGCGGAAGATATTGTCGCTTACCGACACCTGTGAGCTGCGGCTCACCGTCGCCTGATCGACCCCCGGCACCAGCGAATGCCCCAACTGTGTGGACATATAGGCCAGATCATCCACCATAATCACAATTTGCGGCGTTGCTTTGGAGGTATTAAGAAAATGATAATTGAACAGATTCAGGCATGTCAGTTGCGCCACAAAAAACACGACCGACAGGGCAAGCACGCGCGCCCATTTACAGGAAACCGGACGATTCCCTAACTGTTGCCGGAAAAACGCCACGATCAACGGCAGGCAGGAAAAAAGCGAGTTATAGCGAACGCCAATGGCGACAAAAATAAACAATGAAAACAGCACGAAACGGCCGCGCGATGGTGGCTGAAGCAGCGCAATGGACGCCCACAACAGCGCATATGCAGTCGCCACATCCTTCCAGATCACGCCCGAAATATTGATCACAAATGGCAAAAAACCCAGCAGATAGACATAAGGCGCATAGCGCGGATCAATACTGCGACTGATCCGGTACAAGCCGAACCAGAGCAGAAACAGATCAAAAAAAAGAAAGCCCGACGCTGCCGGAAACACCCGGTTCAGTCCGGACCAGAGCCAGGCCATCATGGGCGGATGCCAGTCATTGAAGGCCTGGGCATTGGCCTGGGCAAGCTGATCCAGTGTATCCGGCGTCATGATGCCCGGATAAAACGCCAGCGCGCACAATAGGAAACCAACAACCGGAATAAGGTCCCACCCACGCGTCGGCTTATCGGGAAATGGCGTTTTTATCATATTTATACATTCCCAGCCGCAATTGCAGATAATTAACGAACATGCCCGCCAGGCTGCCTGCCGCAACCCCCAGAATGGGATACCGGTGCACGGCAGGCGACCAGGTTACCAGTGCGGCATAGGTCAGATAATTGACCGCGCCACCGGCGATCATCATGGCAAAATAGTGCACAAATTCACGCCAGGGCGCCTTGTTGGACGACTTGCTGCGAAAAGTAAGGTTGCGGTTCAGTATCCACGTGACCAACACCGCGCAAGGAAAGGAGATGGCCCGGGCCCAGTAATTGCCCACGCTGCCTTTGAACAGATACAGAACAGCCGTATCGGCGATAAATCCTGCGGCACCTACAATACCGAAAAGCAGGAACTCCCGTAACAACGACTTCATCGTGACGTTCTGGATAAAATGGGAATGGCCAGATAGGCAAACCGGCGCATTTCCCGCCGGCTTTTACCGATTGAATCCAGAATAATACCTGCGACAAACAGCTGCATGGCGAATATAGACAGACCGGTGGCCGCAACCGCCGTGGGCAGCCGGGGCACCAGCCCTGTCTCCAGCCAGGTCAGAAATAGCGGAATGGACAGGCCGAGTGCGCACAGGGCAAAAGCGGCCGCCAGAATGGACAGACACGCCAGCGGTCGCTCGAACATATACAAACGTACAATGGTTCGGGCTATACGAATGCCATCCTTATAGGTGCACAATTTGCTGTCCGACCCTTCGGGCCGTGCACCATATGGCGTGTCCATCTCACCATAGGGCATGGCGTTCTCCAGCGCATGTACGGTCAGTTCGGTTTCGATCTCAAAACCCGATGACAGGCTGGGGAATGATTTGGCAAACCGCCGGGAAAAAACCCGGTAGCCCGATAGCATATCGGTGAACTGGCCGCCGAATATCTGCATCACCGACCCCGTCAGCATGCGGTTGCCGAAGCGATGCCCCTTGCGGTAATTGGCTTTTGCGCCTTCATCAACCCGACACCCCACCAGCATATCCAGATGCTCGTCCAGCAATTTCTCCACCATGGCCGGGGCAGATGGCGCATGATAGGTGGCATCGCCATCGACCATGATATAGATATCGGCCTGCACATCGGCAAACATGCGTCGCACCACATTGCCCTTGCCTTTTTCCCGGACGTGATATACCTGTGCGCCGGCTGCCCGGGCTACTGCTGCAGTGTCGTCCTGAGAATTATTATCAAAAACATACAGCTGCGCCTGAGGCAGCGCTGCCGCGAAATCGCGGATGACGGCGCCAATGGCTGCTGCTTCGTTATAGCACGGTACAATGACCGCGATTGTCGGGAATGTGTGTTCTTTCATGGTCGCCACTGACGAATGTCCTATTGGATTGATCTTGCAAACTGCGCATCGGCCCCCATGGCATCGTCTGCCCAGGACGCCGAGGTCGCGTGCTTTGCCCTGCCCTACGTGCTTGTCCGAACTGTTTTTTGCAGCGCCAGTCATACCCTTGGGCAGCACAAATTTTACACCCCGATACATTTTTTCCGTTTATAGCATAATAACGGGGTATCCGGACTGAAAATACGATTCCTGTTGTACGCTTACGATTTTGACACGACAACCGCCAATGACCCACCCCATTCCCTTCTCGCTGCTGATGGCTGTCTATAAAAATGACAATCCCGATTTTCTGGCACAGGCGCTGGACAGTGTCGTTGCCAGTACCCGTCAGCCTGCCCAGGTCGTCGTGGTCAGAGACGGTCCGGTCACCCCGCAGCTTGATCGCGTACTTGAACAGTATTCAGAACGCCTGGCGCTGGATCTGGTTGCGTTGCCGGTGAACCAAGGTCTGGGGCCGGCGCTTCGTGCTGGCGTCCTGGCCTGTAAGGAAGAATGGATCGCCCGTTTTGATAGCGACGACATTTGCAGTACGACACGTTTCGAGAAGCAACTGGACTATATTGCTGCGCATCCCGACATCAGCCTGCTAGGCGGGCAAATCCAGGAGTTCGAAGCCCAGCGGGAACATGCATATGCTTCGCGCATTGTACCTGTAGAGCAGGTAGCGATCTATCGATTCGCCAAATCTCGCAACCCGTTCAATCACATGACGGTTATGTTTAAAAAATCTGCTGTCCTTGCTGCGGGCAATTACCAGAATGATCCGCTGTATGAAGACTACGCATTATGGATTCGCATGATGATGCTAGGGCAAGCGGTTGCCAATTTACCGGCAGTGTTGGTATATGCGCGGGCTGGCAATAATATGTTTCGCCGGCGCGGCGGCTGGCAATACGCCTGGAACGAAATTCGTTTCCAGTACGGATTCTATCGCAAGGGATTTCTCTCCCTGCCCCAGCTGGCGGTCAATATTGCGGGCCGGGTGCCCGTCCGCCTGGTGCCGAACCAGATCAGGGCTTTTATTTATCGGCACGTATTGCGCCGCCCGATCCAATAGCGCTATTTCAGCATTCCGAGCTGACGCAGGATGCGCCCCCCCGCAGACCGCAACTTTCGCAAGGCCGGCCCCATGCTTTCATTCTCATACAATC
>DATGQC010000002.1:0-8940 GCA_035304425.1 Advenella sp. | reverse complement strand
TGTGCCGACCCCAATCTGATCCCGAACGCAGTAGAAGAATGCCTGCGTCATAATGGGTCGGTTGCAGCCTGGCGCAGACTGGCGACACGCGATGTGCAAATCGGTGGCGTCAACATTGCGGCAGGCTCCAAACTGCTGATTGTCAGCTCATCAGCCAATCATGACGAACGTCATTTTGCCGACGCCGATCTGCTTGATATCCGGCGTGAGAATGCCAGCGACCAGCTCACCTTCGGCTATGGCTCGCATCAATGCATGGGCAAGAATCTGGCACGAATGGAAATGCAGGTTTTTCTTGAAGAACTGACGCTGCGTCTGCCTCATTTGGTCTTATCGGAACAGACATTTACCTATGTGCCAAACACCTCGTTCAGGGGACCGGAACATTTGTGGGTTCATTGGGATCCTTCTGCCAACCCGGAACGAAGCAATCCAGGCATATTGAACAGGCAACAACCAATACGCCTTGGCGAGCCTTCCACCCATTCGCTGTCGCGTCAGGTCGTGGTTCAGGAAACCGAGATGCTGACTGATCAGATCATGCGGATCCGCCTTGCTGCAGCCGATGGCCAGACCTTACCGCGCTGGACACCCGGCTCCCATATTGATCTGGTGTGCGGCGAACTGGGCATCTCGCGACAATATTCGCTTTGCGGCGATCCGGAAAACGCTCAGGCGCTGGATATTGCCGTATTGCGTGAAGATGCCGGCCGGGGCGGCTCGGCATGGGTACATCAGCATGTCCGTAACGGGCTTGCCTTGCACATCCGCGGTCCGCGCAATCATTTTCATTTCGATGAACAAGCCAAAAAGGCCATTTTCATTGCCGGCGGCATCGGCATTACGCCCATCAGCGCCATGGCGCGGGCCGCCAAAAACCGCGGAATTGATTACCAGATCCATTATTGTGGTCGAAGCCGCAAGAGCATGGCACTGCTGGCCTCCTTGCAAGCGCATGGCGACCGGCTCCATGTCTATGCCGCCGACGAAGCCCGACGCGCGGATTTTGCCAGCCTGCTGGCCACGCCAGATGCCGACACGCAGATCTACGCCTGCGGGCCGCAACGGCTGACCGACGCCCTGCAGAAAATCTGCGAAAGCTGGCCAGACGATGCCTTGCGCATCGAACATTTTCATTCAACGCTGAGCAAACTGGACCCAACCAAGGAACATGCCTTTGATGCCGAACTGAAGCAATCGGGTATTACCGTCACTGTCGCTGCCGATCAGACGCTGCTGGAAGCCTTGCGCGCCGCCAATATAGACATCCAAAGCGATTGCGAAGAAGGCCTGTGCGGATCCTGTGAAGTCAGCGTACTGAGTGGCCAGCCTGATCACCGGGACGTCGTACTCACTCGCAGCGAGCGCGCTGCAGGCACCAAGATGATGAGTTGCTGCTCTCGCGCCAAGGGCAAACGTATTGTCCTGGATCTATGACAGTCATCATATAAAAGCGCGAACGGTGAATGCTTGCCAGCATTGCCCCTGTGTACCTTGCCGCCTTTGCTGCAAGCCAGAGGGGGACGATGCCGGCCCGGGCAACCCCGCCCACTCATCGTCATCTATAATACAAGCCATATCTACTTCCGGTCTATGTATCAAATGAACGCCCAGAGCGCCCTTGACAATAGCACTGTCGCGACACCCGCGCGCAACCGCGAACGACGGCAAAGTGTACAGGCAGCCGACACCGTCGTTGCCGTACTCAAAGGACTGGCCAGCCTGGGAGGAGGCGCCAGCCTTACTGCGCTGGCCGCACAACTGGACGAAAACCCTGCCAAGGTTCATCGCTACCTGGTCAGCTTGATTGACGGAGGCCTGGTAACGCAGAACGCCAATACGCAACAGTACACACTCGGCCTGGAATCAATGCTGATCGGCCTTGCCGCCATGCGGCAGGCCGATCCTATTAGAATCGCAGAGCCGGCCCTGATACACGTGCGCGAGCACCTGAGTATTACCAGCTTTATTGCTGTCATGGGCAACAAAGGTCCGACAATCGTGCGCATGGAAGAACCCAGCCTGCCGGTCACCGTCAATGTCCGTGTGGGCTCGGTGCTCTCTTTCCTGTGGTCGGCCACCGGCAGAGTGTTTCTTGGACTGCACGACGAACCCGCCGTTCGCGCACTGGCCAGACAGGAATTTGACGCCCTGAGTCAAACCCAGGCGCCGCCCGCGCCATTTGACGCCCTGGTGGCACAATTGCACGATGAAATAAGCCGGTCCCAATGCATTTGCGTGCGGGACACCAACCTGAAGGGCATCAGCGCCGTTGCTGCACCAATATATAACTACGCGGGGCAGCTTACTGCCGTGCTCACCGCTCTGGGCGCCAGCGGCGGATTCGATACGTCGCTCAATGGCTCCATCGCCATCGCGGTTCGACAGCAGGCACAACGCATCAGCCAGCAACTGGGCTACAGCATTCCCTGACTTTTTTTCTTATGCAAGCGGCTGCGCCTGCGCAGCGCGGTGGGAATCGCCTGCCTGGCCCACATCGGCAACGATTTGCTTACATATTTAAGCCGGTCCGCCTCGCGGATAAGCAGAGTGCGCCGCCCTCTTTTGCGTTTATTCTCAAATACCCAGGCCCGGTCCGCAAGCTGCAGCGCAAATCCCAGGTTGTCCATACTGCGCCCGTAACGCCGCGCTATAGCCTCCAGCGGAACCGCATGGCCGCCATCGGCAACCCTCGATTTGACCCGTGCAATAAGCAAGCCGACGTCGTCCACCCCCACGAAAACCAGGATGACCTGATAGCCAGCGAGACGGGCGCGATGCATCAGATCAAGTTCAGAATTGCCGCTAAGCGTGGTTTCGATGGCAAAACTGCGCCCACCGGCCAGCAGCTTATCCCGCGCCAGCAAAGCCAGCCGGCCGGCGCGCATTTGCACCTGGGCGCTATTGCGGTTTTCAATATCAAGCTGCGCGGCGATATCGTCCGGATTGACAACCGGCAGGTGGCCTGTCAGATGTAAACGGGTAAGCGTTGTTTTGCCTGCCCCGTTGGGACCGGCCACGACCCAAAGTTTTGGTGTACTCATGCCGCTGGGGTATCGTCGACCGTTTGTTCGACGCCGTCGACAAAGCGCACGAGTTGACGCCGCCCGTCCGGAAATTCCTTGATGATCAGACCAGGCGGCGTACTATCTTCGCGATAATAAACCGGGCGGCCCGCTTTCAGGTGCGCGCGCGCAGCTGCGCCATCATCACGCACGATCCTGACATCGAACATTCTCCAGAACACCTTTTCTTCCACGTCTGTCATGGCTTCCAGATTTTCCAGCTTCATTTCCATACTTAACCTCACCGCACAGCAGCGTGTCGCCTTCGCGTTTGCACGACAACAAAGACGACTAAATCGCACTGCACGAAAGCATCGCTTAATATCATCAAGTGAGCGTCATTTCCCACCCTATCGGCTGATTATATGCAATCTGCAAAAAATAACAGCCATTTCAAGCCGCAGCTGCCGATCCGGCAGGCTCGCCGCAATCGCCCGACAAATTGAAAATGGCCCCGGAAAACAACCCGGGGCCATTCAAAACAAACCTCTTTCTACTGCGTCCTGCAGCGATCGTTGCTTGCACCTATCAGCCAAACAATGCTCAATCCGGAATGCGTTCAATCATCGCAAACACATTCCGTATCGACCATCAGGCGACTTCCTGCAATGCATCCAGCGGCTCCAGCGCTCCCTCGAATGCCCGCGTCGCAATATATTCGGGACGCGGCGCCAGCCCATATTTTGGCGCATTCAATGTGTTTTCAACGCTGTTATACACCATGAATACGTTGGCGCGCGGCCAGGGCGAAATGTTGCCGTTAGAACCGTGCATGGTGTTGCAATCGAAAAACACCACCGAACCGGCTTTACCCGTAATCGCTTTGATACCGCCCTGCTCTGCCAGCAATTCCAGGCTTAATGGATCAGGTACGCCGTATTCCTGCGCCTTCAGCGATTTTTTGTAGTTTTCATCGGGGGTGATTCCGCGGCAGGAGATGAACTGCCGGTGAGACCCGGGCACAACCATAAGCGGACCGTTGCATTCGTTGTTATCGGTCAGCAGCACCGAACAACTCAGCGCACGCATATGGGGCATGCCATCTTCTGTATGCCAGGTCTCAAAGTCCGAATGCCAGTAAAACTCCTTGCCCTTGAAGCCTGGTTTA
This sequence comes from Advenella sp., assembly GCA_035304425.1. Taxonomy (GTDB): domain Bacteria; phylum Pseudomonadota; class Gammaproteobacteria; order Burkholderiales; family Burkholderiaceae_B; genus Advenella. Next base: position 4,767 of record DATGQC010000002.1, on the reverse strand, counting down.
AGATTGGCCCGCGACTGATGCAGATACACTTCCGAACCCAGAATCTGGCGTGCAACATGAATCAGACGAGGATCGCGTGAAAGCCGATCAATCACCTTATTCAAGGCATGCACTTTGAAGATCGACCGAACAGCATTGCTGCCCGGCTCGGTGATCGCTTCGTCACTCGAGGCAATCTTGCTGTCGTTGGTCATCGCCAGCACTTCGTCCATCAGCCCCTTTACTTCCTGTTCACTGAACAGGCTGTCCAGCACCAAAAACCCGTCTCGTTCGTAAGCAGCGATCTGCTCGGCAGACAATGCGTCGGCATACTTGCCATCGCCGTACACCACGGGTTCCTGTCTGGCGATAATGGCGGCCGTGCCGCTAGTACGTGATTCATAAATGTCTGTTACGACCATCTTGTACTCCTTATCTATTTACAGTTCAGGCGGTTTCCTCGGTCATTGCAGGATACACACCGTCTTCGTCATGCACTTCACGACCGGTTACCGGAGGATTGAAGACGCAAATGACACGTAGCGGTTCTTTGCCACCGCGCAGCCAATGCTCATCATTTTCATTCAGGGCATAGACGACGCCCGGGCCCAGTGCGTATTTTTTGCCATCGGCGATCGTTTCGATCTCGCCATCCCCTTCTACGCACCATACCGCTTCCAGGTGATTCTGATAGTGAATATGAGTTTCCGTACCTGGAAAGATTACAGTCTCATGAAAGGAGAACCCCATGCCATCCTTGGCCAGCAGCACACGGCGGCTAAGCCAGGTGTCGGTTTTCACTTCCAGATCGGTACCAATCACATCTTTCACATTTCTAACTATCATATTTCTTACGCTCCGAATTTGAGAACTTTGGATTTTTTTCCTTCCTGCTTGAGCACTTCTGCGACGCTGCGTTCAATCAACTCCAGCCCCCGCGTCAAGTGCGCATCCTCGATGGTAAGCGCAGGCAAAATTTTCAGGACCTCGTCCTGGGCGCCCGAGGTTTCAATAACCAGCCCATGCGCAAAAGCCTGCTGGGCAATTTTATTGGCCAACTCCGGCTTATCATCGCTTACCAGCCCCTGGATCAGGCCCCGGCCACGCACACTGAAGCCGGCTTCAGGAAAGCTATGCACGATGTTCTCCAGCCAGTCGCGCACGATACTTTCCTTGCGACGCGTTTCGTTCTGGAAGCTGTCGTCACACCAGTAGCTGTCCAGCGCCTGAGCCGCTGTAACAAAGGCCAGATTGTTGCCGCGGAACGTACCGCTATGCTGACCGGGCTTCCACACGTCCAGTTCAGGCTTCATCAACACCAGTGACATGGGCAGGCCAAAGCCGGACAGCGACTTGGACAGCGTAATAATGTCCGGTTTGATGCCGGCCGCCTCAAAGCTGAAAAAGCTGCCGGTACGGCCGCAACCGACCTGGATGTCATCCACGATCAGCAGCATATCGAACTTGCGGCACAGTTTTTCCAGCTCGCGAATCCAGCGCCAGCTGGCCACATTGACGCCACCTTCTCCCTGCACGGTCTCGACAATGACGGCCGCCGGCAGATCCAGACCGCTACTGGGGTCTTCCAGCATGCGTTCGAAATAGGCAATGGTGTCCACATCGGGACCGATATAGCCGTCAAACGGCATAAAGGCGGTGTTATGCAGCGAAACGCCGGCTGCATCGCGAAATTTTTCATTGGCCGTCACGGCCAGCGAGCCGCCGCTCACACCATGGAAACCATGCGTAAACGACACAACATTGGAACGCCCTTTGACCTGACGCGCCAGTTTCAGTGCGGCCTCCACGGCATTGGTGCCGGTCGGACCAGTAAATTGCAACGTGTAATTCATTTTGCGCGGCTTCAACAACACACGCTCAAAAGTCTCCATGAAATATTTTTTTGCCGATGTGGCCATATCCAGACCATGCACAACACCATCGGTATTCAGATATTCAATCAGCTTTTTCTTGAGGATCGGATTGTTATGTCCGTAATTCAAAGTACCTGCACCACTGAAAAAATCGATGTATTCTTTTCCTGATTCGTCAGTCAGTACAGAGCCTTTGGCCTGATTGAATATGACGGGGAATGAACGTACGTAACCACGCACTTCAGACTCCATGCGGTCGAAAATTTCTAAATCCATGATTTTTCCTATTTGATTAAATATTAAAAGACAATGCCTGTTAAGGCATTCGGACGCCGGGCACGCCCTGGTGAACTCAACCCGGCGTTGGCCTCAGAGGCCCAATCTTCAAAAGACGTTCATCATCATGCGCTTGAGGCCCGAATAATTCTGGTTCAAATAGCGGGCTTTCCTCGATGCCGGCGCCCATGTTGCGAGCGACGGCGGCGAACATGCGACGAGAAGCGGTGTTGTCCGGACCTACCGTTGTTTCAAGATATCGAATATGCGCCAGGTTCGGCCGCTCCAGCAGACTTTGCAGCATTCGCTGCCCCAGTCCATGGCCGCGCCCACGCTCGTGGACGGCGACCTGCCAGATAAACAATACGTCAGCCTTATCAGGAGGCTGATAGGCAGAGACAAATCCATCGATTTGCTCATTTGCCTGCGCAACTACGCAGGTATTGTCAAAATGCTCACACAGCAGCAGGTAGCTGTATACCGAATTTAAATCCAATGGCGGGCACTGGGAAACCAATTGCCAGATGTCATAACCATCGGCCCTGGCAGGAGCTCTGAGCAGGTGCCGGAGCTTCTGCTCCGTTCCTGCCCCCTGAGCGTGTTGCGAATGCGTTTGAGATGTGGTGAATGCCGTGTCAATCAAATTAAAATTCCGGACTCTGGGTGCGAGGCATCAGTTACTGGAACATCCAGGATAGGTGATGCCGGTTCATTGGAAACCTCATGCGCCACAACACTGTGTGCCTCCATGAGCATGACAATTTTTTCAAGCGACGTCGTAATGGCGGCTTGTTCTGTTTCTGGCAGATCCTTCAATGCATCTGTCAGCTTGGTCTGAATGGGCGACGGCGTCGCCTTGACCAGTTCAATACCTGCTTCGGTCGCAGTAATAAATACGATGCGACGATCTTCCCTGCCGCGCTCACGACGAATCCAGCCCTTGTCTTCAAGGCGATCCAGAATGCCGACGACGGTGCTGGGGCTGACATGAATCTTGCGACTGATGGAAGTGGCGGTAATGGGGCCGTTCTCTACAATAGCGCCCAGGCAGATCAACTGCGGCGCGGTCACGTTGCTGTAGGCGGCAAGCTGCCGTGAGTGCACGGCGATTGCCCGGGTTATGCGGCGCAGTGCGCTGAGGATACGAATATCGTATTGAGTTTGCATATTAATTGTTTTACTCATAATTAATTTACAGAGAAATTACTTCCCTTAAAAATCATTTCAGTCCTAATCATATGCGATCGAATTATTGCTGTCAAACCGGTTAATACCCTAATGATTGGGTAAACGCAAAGTAATATTGAAACAAAATCTCTTATCTGCACATAGCCAGAAATGTTTATATCTTCTGCTAATTTCAGCGAAATATAGATAACTATTAGTCATTTGATTACCTACATATTAATAAGTGATACAAATCGAGATCAAAACGAAACAGAGATTAAAGTGCTGCGCCATTCTCTCCATTTGCGTAAATCGAATTATTCGTCGGCGTCTTGACATCGACATAGTTTAAATATAAATTTCAAATAATTATTTGAAATTTATATTTAAATCCTGACGCATGTCGACCAAAGAAAAAATTACCGCCAGCGCCCTTACCCTTTTTGCCAAACGAGGTTTTGACGCCACTTCATTAAAAGACATTACGACGCTCGCAGACGTCAATGTCGCTGCGATCCATTATCACTTCGGCAATAAAGATGATTTGATACGTGCCGTACTGGAGTCGGTCGCTCAGCCAATCAATACGTTGCGCACGCAGGCACTTGAAAAATTATCAGGAGAAGGAACGCTGACGCTGGAAAGGGTTGTTGATGCGCTGGTTGCGCCGCCCATCATGTATAGCCTGCAAACGACGGGAGATAGCCGCCTCCTTATCAGGCTGCTGATGCAGGCCAGAGCACTGCCCCATGCCACAACGAATGCCGCCATCTTTGAACAATACGATGCGATGGCCCTCTTGTTCGTCGAATCATTTATGAAGGTCACACCGGGGCTGGCCCGCGCCGAGGCCTTCTGGCGCTATTCGTTCACTATTGGCGCAATGATGTACATCATCAGCGATGGCGATAAAAACTACCATCGCCTTAATAGGCTTTCGGCTGGGCTGTGCGACACAGACGACCCGCAGATCATCATCAAACAGCTGGTTGCATTCGTCGTCGCCGGGTTTTCGGCACCTAACATTCCAACGCCTACTCCCTTAAAAGAGGAAACACATGACTCGAAAAATAATTGATCTGTCGGTCACCCTTGAAGATAAACCCACCTCGCCTGCGCATCATCAGCCGAAAATAGACTACGTCAATCATGACGATTCGTGGGAATTGTTTGGCAAGCTGCTGCCGGGCGTGACTCCCGCGGATATGCCCGACCAAAAAGCCTGGGCCGTCGAAAAGGTGTCATTATCAACCCATGCCGGCACCCATATGGATGCACCCTGGCACTACCACCCCACAACCAACCATGCATTGACTGCAGGAGGCGAGCCGGCGCCGGGTATCGATCAGGTGCCGCTGGACTGGTGCCTGCGACCGGGCGTCAAACTGGATTTTCGTCATTTTGAAGCCGGTTACGTGGTAACGCCGCAAGACATCCAGGACGAACTGACGCGTATCGGCTACCAGCTCAA
>DATGQC010000001.1:0-6416 GCA_035304425.1 Advenella sp. | reverse complement strand
TGGCCCCGGCGGAGCGACGCAGGTGCGCCCCCAGCGCCACATTTTCCAGCACGCTCATCTGCGGCAGCAATTGGGTATGCTGAAAGGTACGAGCGATCCCCAACCGGGCAATATCTTTTGCTGTCACCGATTGCAAGGGTCTGTCGCGAAAAACGATCGAACCGCGCGTGAACGGCATGACACCGGTAATTAAGTTGAAGGTGGTGCTTTTGCCGGCGCCGTTGGGGCCGATCAGGCCTACAATCTGGCCGGTCGCTACGCTAAAGGAGATATCGTTCACAGCCACCAGCCCGCCGAACTCTTTGCGCAACTGCGCCACCTGCAGCAACGGCTGGCCTGCAGGCGGCCGATCGCTTTTAGCTAATAGCGGCGCATCTGCCCACCATTGCTCTGGATCGCCATTCGCCGTTGTGCGTTCCGGACTGTCGGAAAAAAACCGGGTTACGATTGGCCATAGTCCTTCACGCGCATGATGCAGCACGAGCACCACCAGTACGCCGAAAACGATCAGCTCAAAGTTGGTGGATGTGTCGAACAGACGCGGCGCTATATCCTGGATCTGGTCTTTTAGCGTCAGAATGACGGCAGCGCCGAAAATACCGCCCCAGACCGAAGCCACACTGCCGACCACCATCATGAACAGATACTCGATGCCGTAATTGATGCCGAAGGTGCTGGGACTGACAGCGCGCTGTTCGTGCGCATACAGCCAGCCGGCCAGCCCGGCGAGCACAGCGGCGTACACAAAGGCAATCACCTTGTAGCGAAAAGTATGCACACCGAATGAAGCGGCCATTTTTTCGCCGTTTTTCAAGGCACGTATGGCGCGACCACTACGTGAATCCAGCAAATTGATTGCCGTCCATGCCGCCAGCAGCACGACCAGCCAGATCAGATAATAAATACTCTTGGCCTGGAGCAATGGATAACCAAACAACGAAATGGGCGGAATACCCGGGATGCCGTCATGGCGCCCAAGAAAAGGCATATTTCCGTACAGATAATAAAAAATCAAGCAGACGGCGATCGTCGCCAGCGATAGATAATGTCCCGAGAGGCGCAATGTAACCTGGGCCAGCACGAACGCCAGCAGCAAAGTGAGCACAATGCCCAAAAGCAGCCCTAACCATGGCGACCCATCCATGGTTGCCGACAGCCAGGCGGTGGCATAGGCGCCGATGCCGACGAATGTTGCCTGTCCAAACGAGGTCAGCCCGCCTACGCCGGTTAGCACGACCAATCCGATAACGACCAGACTGGCAATACCGATAGCATTAAGCTGATTGATCCAGAATTCGGGAATCCCGGGCACCATCGGCAGCAGGGCCAGCAACAGAATAAATACCGGTACACACCATTTTTTCATGGCTTACTCCTCTTCGTCATGACGACTGGTCACGGACAGAATCAGCAATACCGGTATGATCAGCGCAAAAACAATCACTTCCTTGTATTCACTCGCCCAGAAGGTCGAGAAAGATTCGATGATACCGACCAATAGCGCGCCAGCCGCGGCAACCGGATAGCTCATCAGCCCGCCGATGATGGCGCCCACAAAACCCTTGAGACCAATCATGAAACCGGTCTCGTACGTGATCGAAATAAACGACACAATCATGATGCCCGAGAGCACCCCGACAATGGAGGACAGCAGAAAGGTCAGCAAGCCCGACATATTGGTGCTGATGCCGACCAGCCGCGCGCCACGCCGGTTCACGGCCGTCGCCCGCAATGCCTTGCCATACAGGGTATAGCCGAAAAACAGCCACAGTGCGGCGATAATAACCGCCGTCATGGCAATCACGAAGAGGCTTTGATAGGTCCAGTTCAGACCGAACAGTTCAAGCTGGCCGTCAAAAAAAGGCTGGGCAACCAGACGTCCTTCGGCCCCGAAAAAAGCCAGGCCCATGCCGACGAAAACAAAGTGCACGGCAATAGAGATAACAAAAAGCACCAGCACCGAACTGTCGGCCATGGATTCATAGGCCAGTTTGTAAAGCATGGGCCCCAGCGGGACGACCAGAAAGAGTGTCATCAGGGCCTTGACCCAGAGCGACGGCGCCGTACCCAAAATGGCCGGCGCCGCAAAGAACACGAGAATGGGCAACGCCAGACAAAAAAGCGCGGATCTGATCAGCGTAACCGCGGGTTTGCCTTTAAACACCAGCCACAGTTCGCGCGCAAAGACCAGTAAACCGGCGATGACAAGCAACCAGCGCGTTCCCGGCACCTGATCATCAGCCAGCGCCGCAAAGGTCAGTGCTCCGTAGGTGACAAACTCCCCCTGCACAATCAGAATAATGCGCGTGACGGCAAACACCAGCACCAGCGATACTGCCAGCAATGCATAAATAACGCCTGTCACCAGCCCGTCCTGCATCAGAATCTTTGCGATTGACCAATCCATTTTCTTTCCGTTGTTTGCTTGCTGCTACGTCGCTCAGTTCAGGTCCTGAGCAAATTCCCAGTGACCGTTCTTGACGCGCAGCAGAACCCGGGCGCGTTCATCCAGTCCTGAATGATCTTGTGCGGACATATTAAATACGCCATGTACTCCGACCACTTCCTTGGTATTTTCCAGCGCATCGCGCAGTGCCTGGCGAAAGCCCTCGGTACCAGGCTTGGCGCCACTGGCAAGCGCCTTGGGGATGGCGGCGGCAACCAGTGCGCCGGCATCGTGCATATGTCCGCCAAAGCCGCTGACCGAGCCTTTGCCATATTGCGCCTCATATTTCTGTGTGTAGTCCAGACCGGTGGCGCGCAGGGGGTTGGCTGGCGGCAATTGCTCCGCAACCAGGATCGGGCCCGCCGGTAAAATAAGCCCTTCGCAGGCGCTGCCGCACATTTTCAGAAACTCGCTGTTGCCGGCCCCATGGGTCTGGTAAATCTGGCCTTTGAAACCGCGTTGCTTGAGTTCGCGTTGCGGCAACGCAGCAGCCGTACCGGAGCCGGCAATCAGAATGGCATCAGGCTTGGCGGCCAGCAATTTGAGCACCTGGCCGGTCACACTGGTATCGGGCCGTGCATAGCTTTCCGTCGCCACGATTTCTATCTGTTTGCCCTGCAGCGCATTTTTGAGCTCCTTGAGCCAGTTCTGGCCATAGGCATCGGAAAAGCCGATGAAACCGATTTTGCCGACGCCCGCTTTTTCCATTGCATGCACCACCGCGCCGGCCATCAGCACATCGTTCTGTGGCGTCTTGAACGACCAGGCCCGCGCGCCCTCCACCGGCTCGACAATGCTGGCGCTCGCCGCCAGGCTGATCATGGGAATTTTCTTTTCGGCTGCAACATCGATCATGGCCAGCGAACCTGGGGTAGCGGTGGTGCCGATAATGACATCCGCATTGTTCTCGCTGATCAGCTTGCGCATATTGCGCACGGCTTGCGTAGCGTCGGTCGCATCATCAAGAACCGTATAGTTGACCTTGGTTGATCCGATCTGACGCGGCAGCAGCGCGACCGTGTTGCGCTCGGCAATACCCAGCGAGGCGGCCGGGCCGGTCGCCGACACGACAACGCCCACATTGACCGTAGCGTCTTGGGCAAATGCCGAATGCGCGCCGGCAGCAAGCGCAGTACCAAGCAGGCATGACAGGAACTTTTTCATGATTTGTCTCTCAAATATTATGGTTTCGCTTCATTACATCTGCCTATAAGATTGTCGGATGCACGTTATAGTCAGAACCTATGGACAATAATATGTCACACTTAAACGCGTAATCATACAGTTTTGTCCTGGTAATTCAGGAATGAGACCCCAATTTACTTTAAAATAGACTGATCGCAGCCTGTATTTTGCACATCCTGCGCAAGGCATCGTAAAGTATGCGGCCGGCAGGCTGCAGGCGTTTTATTTAAGGAATCCCGGTTCGGCGGCCCGTTGTCTCTATCGCAGCCGCCACCGTTTTTGATGTAAAGGCCACCATTGAAAGTCATCAAGTCTGAACAGCAATGGCGCGAGCTGCTCTCTCCGGAAAGCTATCACGTCACGCGACAAAAAGGCACAGAGCGCGCCTTTACCGGCGAGTACTGGGATCATTTTCAGCCCGGCATCTATACGTGCGTTGCTTGCGGCACGCCGCTGTTTGCGTCAGATACAAAATTTGACGCCGGCTGCGGCTGGCCAAGCTATTTCGAACCTCTTAATCCGCAAAATGTCCGCGAAGAAGTCGATACCTCACACGGCATGACGCGCACCGAAGTGCTGTGCAACGTCTGTGATGCTCACCTTGGTCACGTTTTTCCCGATGGCCCCCCTCCCACCGGCCTGCGCTATTGCATCAATTCGCTGTCGCTTCGCTTTGACCCCGCAGAATGAAAAAGCTCCTGTTTGATTTTTTCCCACTGGTCCTCTTTTTTGTGGCCTTCAAGGTCGCAGACATTTACGTGGCAACGTGGGTTGCCATCGCATGCAGCGTGCTGCAGATTCTGTGGCTGAAATTGCGTGGTCGTCCGATCGAGGCCACCAACTGGATGAACGTGATCATCATCGTGGTGTTTGGCGGCGCCACCATTTATTTCCATAATGACACCTTCGTTAAATGGAAGCCTACCGTCTTGTACTGGATGTTCGCCCTGATCCTGCTGGGCGCGCGTCTGCTGATGAACAAAAATGTGTTGCGTAAAATGCTGGCCACGCAAATGAGCCTGCCGGACCGCATCTGGGATCGCCTGTCCGATACCTGGGCTGGCTTTTTCCTGTTTGCAGGCACCCTCAATTTAGTGGTAGCCTTTTCTGGTTACTTTACACTGGAGCAGTGGGCCGCCTTCAAGGCCTTCGGCATGACCATCCTGCTGGTGATTTTCGCCATTGGTCAATCAGTTTGGCTTGGGCGGCATATGCAGGACGTGCCCGCAACGCCCGGGCCCGTTGCCCTGCCGGAGAAATCCAATGACTGAATCTGATCGCATTGCACTGATCCGTGAGCGCCTGGCCTGCCTAGAACCGCAGACGCTTGACATCGAAGACGAGTCCCATTTGCACAAAGGGCATGCAGGCGCCAGCAACGGCGCGGGCCATTACCGCCTGACTATCCGCTCCGCCTGCTTTAACGGCTTATCCAGGGTGGCCAGTCAGCGTCTGGTCTATGACGCACTGGGAGACCTGATCCCTTACCCCATTCATGCACTGTCCATACAGACCCAACCGATTTCTTAACCAAAAGGAAAACTATGAAACGTTTTATTTTACTTGCTGTAACTTGCGCCATGACAGTACCGGCCTTGGCCCAGAACGTGGCCACTGTGAATGGTAAAGCCATTACCAAAGATCAGGTAGATACGGCAGTGAAAACGCTCATTGCCCGTGGTGCGACAGACAGCCCTGCGCTGCGCGAACAGATCACAGAACAGCTGATTAACAGTGCGGTCCTGTCCCAGGAAGCCGAAAAACAGGGTGTAGATAAAAATCCTGAAGTGCAGTTTGCCATCGAAAATGCCCGTCAGGAAATCCTGATTGGTTCCATGATGCGTGACTGGGCCAAGACACATCCGGTCAGCGATGAGGACGTCAAGAAAGCCTATGAAGAGTTCAAGGCCCAGTCCGCCGGTGAACAGGAATATCAGGTCAAACATATCCTGGTCAAAGACGAAACGGCCGCCAATAAGCTGCTGAAAGAGATCAAAGCCAAAAAGGTCAGCTTTGCCGATGCAGCCAAGAAGAACTCCATTGACCCGGGAAGTGGCAAAAACGGGGGCGATCTGGGCTGGGCTCCTGCCGAAAACTATGTACCTGAATTTGCCGAAGCGGTAAAAGCGGCCAAAAAAGGTCAGTTGCTGGACAAGCCTGTTAAAAGCCAGTTTGGCTGGCACATCATCCAGGTGACCGACTCACGTCCGGTCAAGGTGCCGACCCTGGAAGAAGCCAAACCACAAATCAGCCAGATGCTTAGCCAGCAATCGCTGCAGGAACAGATGAAAAAACTGCGCGACGAAGCCAAGATCGAGAAAACCGCGGCTGAAGGCGCTGCCGAAAAACCTGCGGAAGCGCCCGCAGCAGAGGCGCCCAAGAAGTAAAGGGTTGTAAATAGAGGGCTTCATCCGATTTACCCTCTGTTACTGTCAATATCCCCCATGAGTCCGGATTACGGGCTGATGGGGGATTCTTTATGGTGGGTATGAACCCACTTCTGGTAGTGGCAGTCTGAAAGATAGCAGCAGGCTTCTTTGGATGGTTTCGTTTTTTTTGGATAAACGGTACGCGCTACTGCAATTTGCTGCCACGAGCAACGCACACCGGTATACCCGCAAGTCGTGACGGTCAGGCAACCCACGGACGCCCTGTGCCAGCCAGATTCAGTGAGCATTTCAGGGGATACACCCAGGGTCCGGCTCGATGTGAACGCTGCGAGAGGCTATAGACAATATGGCAATATGGCAATATCGCAATATCGCAATCGACACCGACACCCAGG